>CAKKQG010000484.1 GCA_919901875.1 Anaerolineales bacterium | reverse complement strand
GGGCGTCAATAGCTACATAGAATTCGACGGGCTCGCGGTTGATCTTCTTGCAGTTCTCTTTCTCGGCATCTTTGATCGCCCGCGAGGCGTTCGAGATGTCGGTCTCGCCTGTCTTGCAGAAGCGCTCAAAGCCCGCGCCGGTGCCAATGCTATCCACCGTGATGTTGCCTGAGTAGCCTTCTTTCTTGAACAGATCCGCCATGCGTTGGCTGATAGGGAACACGGTAGAACTTCCGGCGCTGACGATGTTGCCTTTCGCCGACGCAGGATCAAACGGTGATGCCGCCGTTGGCGGCGCAACCTTTGTCGCCGGGGTACCGCACGCGCTGGCGATCACGGCGATGATTATCAGCAAACTAAAAACAGTAAATTGTCGTTTCATTTTTTTTCTTCTCCATGAGTTTTATTTTGTTACTCAGGGCAGTGTATCTGTTTTAGGTGAAAGAAATACGAAGAGCCGCTTAAACTTCCTTAATGAGGCGGCAACGTAAAGCGAAATGCTGAACCGTGTCCGGGCACGCCGTCGCTCTCCGCCCAAATTTTTCCGCCGTGCGCTTCTACGATGTGTTTAGCAACCGCTAGGCCTAACCCTGTGCCTTGCGTGGATCGGGCGCGATCACCGCGATAGAAGCGCTCGAAGATGCGCGGCAGGTCTTCGTGGCTGATGCCGCCGCCGTCGTCGGCAACTTCGATCATCACCCCATCCTGATTCTGTTCCCGAGCGCGGATGAGGATGTCTCCATCTTGCGGCGTGAACTTGATCGCGTTGTGCAAAAGATTCAACAACACGCGTTCAATCTGTGCGGCGTCCATCATTGCCTTTAGGCCATCGTCTATCTCGATGTTCACCTTTTGATTCTTACGCGCCCACGTTTCTTGCAAACGCTGCATCACATTCAACGCCACAGGTTTCACGGCTGAAAGTCTCAGCTTCATCACCGTTTGTCCCGATTCGATAGATGACAGATCGAGCAATTCCTGAGCGATCTGCGACAGCGATTCGGTTTCGACGACGATCTTATCCACCAACGTTGGAAGCAGATCGGGGTTGCGCCCGGCGGGAGTCTTGAGCGTATCAAGAATCAACCGTATGCCCGTGAGGGGTGTGCGGAGTTCGTGCGAGAGGTTGGCGATAAAGTCACGCCGCGCGCGCCCGAGTCGCTGCAGCTCGGTGATGTCGCTTAACGCAATCACCGCGCCGCCCTCAAACATCACCGCGCGCACCCGGAAGGTGCGGCTGTTAAAGAAAAGTTGTTTGTCGGTGGTGCGTCCGGCAAGTGCCTCGTCAAATAATTGATCGATCTCATGTTGGCGGGTGACGGCGATCAAACTTTGATTATTAGTTGGGACGGCAAATAATATCTGCGCTACCGGATTCATATAGATCACCGTCCGATCTTTTTTGCAGATCAGGAGTGCTTCGGACGAGGCGATGCCCACCGCCGCCAGACGCTGGCTTACTTGATCTTCGTCCAGGCTGTGTCCCTTGAGTTCGAGTTCTAACCTTGCTGTCGCGCGGCTCAATGTTTTGTTCTCCTGCCGCGCCCGTCGGTACAGGAAGATAAACAGGGCCAGGATGATAAGCAGGATGAAGATGAAAGAAGTGGAAGTCATTTGCCTTAGCCTTCAAACCGATACCCGGCACCCCTCACTGTAGTTATTCTTTTCGGCACAGACGGATTGTCCTCTATTTTCTCACGCAGCCAACGGATATGCACATCTACTGTGCGACTATCGCCGACGTAATCGTATCCCCACACTTTTTGCAATAACAGATCGCGCGAGATCACCACGCCTTTATTCCGCATCAATTCGGCGAGCAGATCAAATTCTTTGTGAGTCATTTTCAATTCGAGATCGTGCAGATAAATGCGCCGGGCGATCACATCTACGATTAGATCATCCGCTTCAAGTTTATCGCGCGGGGCGGGCAGCGTTGATGATATAGATCGGCGCAGGGCGGCGCGCACGCGGGCTAAAAATTCCCCCAAGCCAAACGGCTTGACGATGTAATCGTCGGCGCCACTTTCGAGTCCGACAATTTTATCCACTTCCATGCCGCGCGCGGTCAACAATAAAATTGGCACGTTAGAGTCTTTGCGGATCAATCGGCACAACGTAATGCCGTCCAACTTGGGCAGCATGATGTCGAGGACGATGAGATCGAATGGCTGCGCCCGCGCGGCGGCTAACCCTTGTTCGCCGTCTCCCACAACGGTGACGGCATACCCTTCGGCTTTGAGATTCAAGTCTAACATCTCGCGCACGGTCTGATCATCTTCGACGATTAAGATAGAAGCCATGGTTAAGATTATAACGGGGTGGCGTTAAAAAAATTTGATGTTGGAAATTAGAAGTTGGAAGTTGGATTCTGCCTCCAACGTCCAACTTCCGACCTCTAGCTTCCGACCTCTAGCTTTATAATCCCCCACCTATGTCCGCCTCTGAATTTTTAGTCAAACAAGATTTTCATTCTGATCGCCGCACGCCAGTGCATTGGGTATTGTCACATGGCATGCGTCATTGGCGGGTGATCGTCATGATGCTTCTCGGCGCGTTGGGCAACGCCGCCCTGGCCGCCGTGCCGCCGCTGTTGATCGGCATTGCCTTCAACGCCATCAACCAACCGCTCCCCGATTATGTGACCGTCACGGCGATGGCGATCTGGATCGTCGTCTCACAACTGGTGCGCAGCGTGGTGCAGTTGGGTCGTAACTTCGGCAGCCAGATCATCGGCGAGCGTTTAGAGCGTGACACGCGCGCCGAGTTGTATGCCAGCCTGCTCGGCAAGAGCATGACCTTTCACGGTTTGCAAAACGTGGGCGACGTGATGGCGCGTGCCACCAATGACGTGCGCGAGATCAACTTGATGCTCAACCCCGGCATCAACCTCACCATCGGTTCGGCGATGTTCATCTTGATGCCGATCCTTTTCAGTTTCGGCATTCATCCCACGTTGTTCGTCACGCCGTTATTTTATGCTCTGGCTTACCCTCTCGCCTTGCGAATCTATTTGGGCGAACTCTCGCCGGTCAGCGACATGGTGCGCCAACGCTTCGGCGTGCTGAACGCCGGACTGTCCGAAGCGCTCGACGGAATCGAAACGGTGAAGGGCGCGGCGCAAGAGCCGCAAGAGGTGGAACGTTTTGAACACAACGCGCTCGCTTATCGCAACGCCTCGGTGCGTCAAGGCGATATTGAGGCGCGCTTCTTGCCGATGCTGCTCATGGGTGTCACCCAAACACTGGGCTTCATGCACGCCCTCTTTCTGCAACGCGCGGGCGATATCAGCGTCGGTCAAGTAGTGGCGTTCATGGTGTTGCTGCAGCTCTTCGGATTTCCAACCTTTGTCTCGATCTTCGCCTACTCACAAGTTGCGCTGGGTCTCGCCAGCGCCAAACGGATTCTGGAACTGATCAACACCGAGACCGAACTGGATCAGAACCGGCGTGGGCGAGCCGCCACCGTTGTGGGCGACATTGAATTTAAAAATGTCTCTTTCGGCTATCACCCCGACTCGCCTGTGTTGGATGACGTGTCTTTCAAAGTGAAAGCTGGTCAAACGATTGCTGTGGTGGGTCAAACCGGTTCGGGCAAAAGCACGCTCTCTAAATTAGTGAACCGAGTCTATGAAACCACGCGCTGGCAAGTTCTGGTAGACGGCAAAGATGTGCGCGAGTGGAATCTCGAATCGCTGCGCCAACAAATTTCGATCATCGAGCAAGATGTTTTTCTTTTCTCGCGCACCGTGGGCGAGAACATCGCCTTTGGCAATCCCTTCGCCACCCGAGCCGAGATCGAACAAGCGGCGAAGGACGCCCAAGCGCACGATTTTATTTTGGGATTCAAAGACGGCTACAACACCGTCATCGGCGAGCGTGGCGTGACTCTCTCTGGTGGGCAGCGTCAACGCTTGGCACTTGCTCGCGCCTTCCTCACCAAGCCCAGTGTTTTAATTTTGGATGACTCGACCAGCGCCATTGATTCGGCGACGGAAGATCAAATTCAACGCGCCATTGAGCGCGCCGCCGAAGGGCGCACCACGATCCTGATCACGCACCGCCTCTCCCAAATCCGCTGGGCAGACGTGATCGTCGTGATGCGTAAAGGGCGCGTGGCAGCCGTCGGCGACCACGACACGTTGATGCGCGAGTGCGAACCGTATCGAAGAATCTTTATGCGCTACGAAGCCTTAGC
>CAKKQG010000483.1 GCA_919901875.1 Anaerolineales bacterium | reverse complement strand
AAGCGCGGAAAGATCAGCGAACTGGTGATCCTCAATTACTGATCGTGACTGCTCAACGTCATTGCGAGGAGTGTTCTTCGCGGAGCGGAACGAAGCAATCTCATAGCGCGACCGAGATTGCTTTCCGCTCCGCGAAGTGCGCTCGCAATGACGAATCGGCTGAGCAGTCACTACTGATCACTATTCACTGATTACTGATAACTCTCTATGTCCGGCGAACTTATCCTCCTCGTTGACGACGAAGCAAATATTATTGAACTCGCCAAGATGTATTTGGAGCGCGAGAACTTTCGCATCCTGTCGGTGGGCGATGGGGCAAAAGCGGTCGAGATGATTCGTGACGAGAAGCCGGCGCTTGTTGTGTTAGACGTGATGCTGCCGAGCATGGATGGTTACGACGTGTGCCGCAAAGTGCGCGCCGAATCGGATGTGCCGATCATCATGCTCACCGCGCGCGACGAAGATATTGATAAGATCATCGGACTCGAATTGGGCGCGGACGACTACATGACCAAACCCTTCAACCCGCGCGAACTGATCGCGCGCGTGAAAGCGATTCTGCGCCGAAGCGAACGCGCCGCGAAAGCCGCCGAGTCGGCCGGACCCGTTCACGTTGGCGACATCACCGTTGACGAACTGCGGCGCGAAGTGACGGTGGCAGGTAAGAGGATCGATCTACGCGCCAAAGAATTTGATCTCTTGCACACGCTGGCGCAAAACAAAGGCATTGTCTTGACGCGCGAACAATTGTTGAGTCTGGTTTGGGGTTTTGATTTTTATGGGCAGACGCGCACAGTGGATGTGCATATGGCGCATTTACGAAAGAACATTTCGGGCAGCAGCACGGTGACGATTGAAACGATCACCGGGGTGGGGTATAAGCTGGTTGCGTAACCTTCAGACCGCGTCGGTCTCGCATCATGTTCAACTCCCTCCGCTTCCGCCTCATCGTTTCGCACATCCTCATCCTCCTCATCTGTCTTTTCATCATCGGACTCTCCTTCACCTTTTTTCTTCGCTCCAGCATCGTCATAGATCGACTCGATTTTGTGCAGTTAACCGAACTGAGGACAACGATCCTTCGTCGCGCTGCGCTGCCCGCCACAACTTCGACGGATGTCCTCGCTCGTTATGCCGCCTCGACGGCGAAAGCCAACGACGTGCGTGTGCTATTCGCCGATAAAAGCGGTAATGTGATCGTGGATAGCGCGGTGATCTCCGGCGCGGCGCAGGCAAACGACATCGAGCAAGTTGAAAACCCTAACGCGGTTTTAGAACGCGGTTTCTTGCGCGACTCCTCACGTCAAATTTGGGCTTTCATCACACAGCCCAACGAGTCGGGCGGAGTGTATTTCGTTTTAGCCAAGCCGCGCACAACGCCGTTGGAGCTGTTAAATCAAACTGTTCTCCTGCCGTTAGCGCAAGCGGGGATCGTCGGCGGTGTATTGTCGGTGATCATGGCATTGTTGATCTCCTATTGGGTCGCTAACCCGTTGCAAAAAGCGGCGAAGGCTGCCAGTAGTATCGGCACCGGCGACTTTGATCAACCCGTTCCGGCGAGCGGACCGGACGAAGTAAAGTCGTTGGCAAAATCGTTCAACGATATGGTCGCCCGCGTCAAAGTGAGTCAACAAGCCCAGCGTGATTTTGTGATGAACATCTCTCACGAATTAAGAACTCCGCTCACCTCTATTCAAGGATTTTCACAAGCGATCCTCGATGGCACCGCCTCGGACCCCGACTCGGTGCGCCGCGCCGCCAACGTGATCTACGACGAAGCCGAACGCATGAGCCGTCTGGTGAACGGCTTGCTCGATCTCGCGCGTTTGGACGCGGTGCCGGCTTCGTTGAATCGAGTGCCGCTGGATTTGAGCAAGTTGTTGAACTCAGCCGTTGAGAAGTTGACTCTGCGCGCCAAAGAAAAGAATATCATGATGAAAGTGCGGATCGATCCTCTGCCTTCAATGCTCGCTGATACAGATCGTATCTCACAAGTGTTCACGAATCTATTGGAGAATGCTATTAAATACACTCCGCTCGGCGGCACAGTGATGTTGACGGCGCGGGCAGGATCAGGTGAAGTGATCGTGGCAGTTGCCGATTCCGGTGGCGGCATCCCCGCCGAAGATCTGCCGCGCATCTTTGAACGATTCTATCGAGTGGATAAAGCGCGATCTGGCAAAGGCTATGGGCTCGGCTTGGCGATCACCAAAGACATTGTGCAGGCGCACGGCGGATCGATCCGAGTCGAGAGCGCGTTGGGGAGTGGCACGCGCTTCACAGTGCGCTTGCCTGCCGCGCGCAGTGACGACACCACCGTGGTCGGCAAAAAATCACGACTCAAATTGAAATGAGTCTTGTAGGACTTACGCACTTTAATCACGAATGTCACGAATATACGAATTTAACGAATAAGGCAATGAAAAAAATTCGCGGTATTCGCTCATTCGAGTCATTCGTGATGGAATCGCCTTGTTTGCGTAAGCTCAGTCTTGTATAATGCGAGTCAGGAGATGATTGAATTATGAAAAACATTATCGAATGGGCAAAAGCTCATCCTAAGTTTAGCGCGTGGCTTGTCTTGGCAACCGGCATGGTGGCGATCATTGTGTATGAGGCGCGTGATGTTGGTTTGCTGGCAGGGCAATGGATTGCCTTGATCATCGCCACGATCTCAGTCGCCGCGTTGTGTGTGTGGATTATCGGTTGGGAGGATGACGACGAGGAAAATGCAGAGAGCGAAAAGGTTGAGGCGAAGAAATAACGCTAATTTCAAACTACAAACTTCAAACTACAAAAAATAAACCCGCTGTCATTGTGACAGCGGGTTTTTGTTTTTACCATCGTGACTGCTCAGCGTCATTGCGAGCCTTCGGGAAGCAATCTCAAGCGCGACCGAGATTGCTTTCCGCTCCGCGAAGTGCGCTCGCAATGACGAATCGTCTAAGCAATTACCTACCACCACGGTAAGAATGACGTGCGGGTTTGACCGATCAAGTTCCGATACGTTGCCGTAATGTCTATCGAAACTTGGCTGCCTGCTTTGCTCCCAAACGGAACATCTATCTGCGTCATGCCGCGGGTGTTGGTCAATGGGAAGACGAAATTTTGGTTGCCCGATGCAAAATGTACGACGGCTGTGAGCAGGACGCCATCCAAAGCCTTGTCATGTTGATCAGTGACGAAAACATAGATAGGCTGTATTCCAGAGCGTCGTGATACAGGGTCGCCCACCGAAGCGCGCACGTTCAACCGCGTCACGGATCTTATAACCGCAGGTTCTTTGAGTTTTGAATCTAACTTGTGGAAATTAAATACAGACGATCCGAGCAGGGCGAGTTGAACCTTCTGACCCGGCGCCTGTTCCGGACGCCATTCCATACGCGCCCGTTGGAAGACTTGCACAATACGCTCATTCTCGATTTTGAATTCGGTGATGGGATAACCGAACACATCTAAACCGCCGTTGGCGCGGAAGTAATCGAGGAAAGCGTTGCACACCGCGTGACCGGTTTGGGGAAAGTAATAACAGCTTGGATTCGTGGACGAAGGGATTTGGCTTAGTGTCAAGCGCGGTTGCCCAAGTTTAAGTTCATCACCGAGCAGCCCTAACTGCACTTGATGCCGCTCGGGGTTGTTGGGATTCCATTCGAACCGCGCGCGTTGGAAGTATTGAACAAGCATCCCTGATTGAGGATCCCTGAACTCCTCGGTGATAGGATAACCAAAAATAGCCAGACCGCCGTACTTGTCGAAGAACGTGAGGAAACGTCCGCGCACGGTGTGACCGGTCTCATCATAATGGCGTTCTACCGGTCCCTGCGCCGACGAGACGCCGACGGTTATAAGCAGAAGCATCAGAGCGATGATCATCACTCCTGCCTGCAAACACTGACGCGTAAACTGAGATTTTCTAAACATCTTCATCGTATAAACACTACGTTAAACATTACACGATTTAGTCAATGCGAGTCAAGCAACATTTATTCTAATTTGCTTGTTTAACCTGCCCTGATCTTCAAATAGCTTTCATAGCGTCTGGATTGAATTTCTCCACTTTCCACCGCCGCGCGCACAGCGCAACCTGATTCCTGAGAATGTGTGCAATTACTGAACGCACAATGGTCAACGTATAGACAAATGTCCCGAAAGTAACCATCCAGCTCATATTTGTCAATGTCATAGAGAGCAAGTGCGCGAACCCCCGGTGTGTCCGCCACCCAGCCACCACCGTGCAGAGGAATCAATTCTGGATGCACCGTCGTGTGTCGTCCTTTGTGTGTCGCTTCACTGATCGTCTTCACCGTAATCCCCAATTGCGGCTGAATGGCGTTGAGCAAAGATGATTTGCCCACGCCGCTCGGTCCGGTCAGCACAGATATTTTTCCATTCAATGATTCTCGTAATGCCTCCACGCCCATTTCCGTTATGACGCTGGTGTAGATCACGCTGTAACCAATGGCGCGATACCCGCCAAATAATTTTTCTGCTTCTTCGGCTGAGACCAAATCACTTTTGTTGGCGCAGATGATCGGCGGAATGTGATTCGCTTCGGCGACTACCAGAAAACGATCCAACATCGCTAAATGTGGAGCAGGTTGAGCGCAGGCGAAGACGAACACGGCTTGATCGGGATTGGCGATGATGATCGATTCATGTTGATCGTCGGTGTCGCCGCCGCGCGCCGCCCGACCTTTGGGTGATGGCTTGCGGCGGGTGAGGGCGCGAGTCCGCTCCCCAACCGATTCGATCATTCCCGTACCATCTGCCAAACGCGAGATCGTCACGCGATCTCCCACCGTTGCTAAATCCGATTCAAGTTTTTTTTGTTTGAGCTTGCCGCGCAGTTTGCAAACCACATCACCGTGTTCTGTGTGAACAGTGAAAAAGCCCGACTGCGCTTTGATGATCAGACCGCTAATGGCTGATGGCTGATGGCTGATGGCAGATAGCATTAGGGTTTTGGTGTCGGCGTCCCCGTTGGTTTGGGTGTGGCGGTTAATCCGATCTCTGATTCCCACGGATATAAGGCGAAAGGCTTGCCCAAGAAATAGGCTTCGATGATGCGGCGCGAGATCGGCGCTGCCCAATCGGAGCCTTCGCCGCGATTCAACAGCACAACGACGAAGGCAATGTCGGGTTTGTCTTTACGATTTGCCTGCGTGTAACCGGCAAACCAGGCGTGCGGTGTGCCGAGACCGCCGCCCAGAATTTCGGCAGAGCCGGTTTTGGCATAGACCGGAATCTGCAAGCCGAGAAAACGATTGTAGGCGGTGCCCTTTCGGTTGGTGATCACGCCGCGCAACCCTTCGCGGATGATGGTGAGTTGCGAGTCGTTGATGGGCAGTTTGCCGATCACGTCGGGTTTAAATTCGTAGACCGGAGTCTCGCCCGGCGCGGCGATCTTCGATACTAACTGCGGGCGATACAACGTGCCGCCGTTGCCGAGGGCGGCGTACATGTTGGCGATCTGTAACGGCGTCACTTGCAAATATCCCTGACCGATCGCCATGTTCACTGTGTCGCCTGCCGTCCATTGCTCGCCCAAACTTTTTTGTTTCCAAGCGGCGTCTGGCACTAAGCCGCCCACTTCTTCGTTGTTGTTTTCCAAGAATCCAATGATGCCCGTTGGCTTACCCAAACCAAACTCGCGCGCGGTCTTCGGCAACAGATTCTGATCTTTCTTGTAGACATCGTAGGCGATGTGATAGTTGTAAGGATTACACGAGAAGGTCAGAGCTTCCGGTAAATTGATCTTGCCGTGCGGCGGCAAATCTTTCGCCACTGTCCAATCATATTTCTTGAAGGACTCACCGAGTTCACTCCATACACCTGTGCAAGTGTAAGTGGTATCACGATCATATAAGCCGGAGATCAATCCGCTTGCCACATTGACAACTTTGAACACCGAGCCGGGTGGCAACAGAGATTGTGTGGCGCGGTTGACGAGAGGACGATTCGGATCGTTTAATACTTTGCTCAATGCCGAAGCGTTTAAGTTCGTCGGGTCAAACAGATTTGGATCAAACGCCGGACTCGAAGCAAATGCCAACACTTCACCCGTGTTCATATTTAATACAATTGCCGCGCCCGGCATATCGCCTAAGGCCTGCGCCACTTGCTTTTGCAACTCACGATCCAATGTTGAATAGACTGCTTGCCCAGCCGCCGACTCGCTTCGCGCCAATTGCGCCGCCACTTGTCCGCCGGGCTTCACCACGTACAACGTGCCGCCGCGTTTGCCCGCCAGATATTTTTCGCCCCACGCTTCAAGTCCGAGTCGCCCAACTTTTTCGTTGCCGGAATAACCTTTTGCTTGATACTCGGTGAGAGAATTCGCCGGGATGCTGGAGATATATCCCACAGCGTGCGCCGCGCCTTGTGGTCCATTTAAATAATACCGTGTTTGATAGGTGGTGAGCGACAGCCCGCTGATGCCCGCCAGAACTTTATAGCGCGCCGAGATTTGCTCCGACGACACTTCGCCTAACGGCACATACCAATCAGCCTGCGCGTTTTCATACAGAGACCGAATGGCTTCACGATGAAGACCTAACAACGGCGCGAGTTCTCGGATTAATTTATCTTCGTCGGTGATCTGTCCGGGGATGACTCCAATAGCAACCGCCTCTGTTTGTGCGGCAAAGGCAAGACCATTGCGATCATAGACATTCGCCCGCGATGGCACTTTGAAATCCATGAACAAGGTGTTGCCGCCTTTTAATTCGGGAAGGATCAACCCGTCTTCCCACGAGATTCCCCAGCGCCCATTTTCGTAACGCAACGGCAATTTGATCTCGCGCACCAGATCGCCCACCAACGCCGTCTTATACGTGACGCGGATCAGCATTTCCGCTTCCGAGTCTTTTTGCAGCGACGATAAGACCGTTGTTTCGAGTGAACTCAACGTGAGCGCGGCGGCGGCGTTGCTGTAACTTTTGAGGAAGGCGTCTTTCTTGATCGCGTCTTGCGAGAGCGGCGTGAGCAAGCCATACATGCCGTTGTAGTCGCGTTTCTTCCAAGCATCGAGAAACGTGCTTGCCGTGCCTTCGGCGTTTGGTAAAGGCGTGGGCGTTTTAACGGAGAAGCCGGGGTTAGGCGGCGTGGGCGTGATGTCGGAAGCGGGCGCAGTGCAGGCGACTAACAGCACAACGAGAATGACGAAGATGGATCGTTTGTAGTTCACAGTTTCGTTTAATCACGAATGTTACGAATGAACGAATACCACGAATATGTTTATTCAGTAATTACTCAACCACTCCGTCATTGCGAGCGCACTGTGCGAAGCAATCTCGGTCACGCCCCTTCGACTTTGCTCAGGGCAGGTTTGAGATTGCTTCGTCGCGAAGAACGCTCCTCGCAATGACGCCTGAATAGTTACTTTATTCGAGTCATTCGAATCATTTGAGTCATTCGTGTTTGATCACTTGCTCAGAATTTCTCCGTATACCGGGCACCGATAGTTATTGAACTGCTGACACTTCGATGGCACATCCACACTCAACTCTACTTTGAATTTCCGTAAGGCGCGAGTCAGATGACACAACGGCAAACCCATGACGCTGGCATAGCAATGCGAAAAATTTTCTACCGGATGAAAGCCGTTATGCTGTATGGCGTAGCCGCCCGCCTTATCCAGTGGATCGCCGGAGGCAACATAAGCGTCAATCTCCTCATCCGAA
>CAKKQG010000482.1:13606-15613 GCA_919901875.1 Anaerolineales bacterium | reverse complement strand
TCTAGTGAGGTTCGAACTTGAAGAGCATGATGAATGATGGAGGGTTGCTAAGTTTCTTGCAACTTACCGCTGCACCATTTAACTCCGCTGTTACACATCGAAAAAGAGCCCGCATCCTCGCAGGCTCTCCAACTTCTAACGTCCAACCTCTAACTTCCAAAATCACCCCACCGCCTCTTCCATCAACTTATAAATCTTCGGGATCATCTCTGCCGGGTTGGCGTGCAGACCTTCGAGCAATAACGAACTCTCAAACAATTGGTCAATGCAGGTTGTGATCAACTCATCATTTTGATTCGCTTTTACCAGTTCGGCGAGACGGTGGATGATGGGATGCTTCTTGTTGATCTCCAACACGCGCTTGGGGATTTGATAATCCTTCTCAATGAGCCGCTTGATGCGCGCCATATCGTGGGCGGCGTTGCCATCTTGAGCGATCAAACGCGCCGGACTATCAACCAAGCGATCTGTCGAGCGCACGTCTAAAACTTTATCGCCCAAGTGAGATTTGAACTTGGAGATTAGAGATTGGAGATTGTCATCGGGGATAGGTTCTTTTTCTTCTTTCGATTCGTCTTTAGGCAGATCGAGAGTCGGGTCATCCACGCTTTTCAATTGAAAGCCTTCAAATTCAGGGATGCCGTTGATCATGAAATGATCCATCGGGTCGCTGAGATACAACACCTCAATGCCCTCTTTGCGGAAGTAATCCAAGTGCGGGCTGACGGCGGCGGCTTTGTCACTATCGCTGAGCAAATAGTAAATAGATTTTTCTGACGGCTTGATACGCCCGACGTAATCGTTCAACGATACCCACTCGCCGCCTGACGTTGACGAATGGAATCGCAAAAGCGGATACAACTTCTGCCTGTTGGCATAATCCATTGATACGCCCTCTTTGATAAACGGCGCGAACTGTCCCCAGAACATCGCATACTTCTCTTTATCATCGCTCGCCAACTTACGCAGTTCGTCAATCACTTTGTGCGTCAACGCCGTCTTGATGCGCTCCATCACTTTGTTCGATTGCACCGTCTCGCGCGAGATGTTCAACGGCAGATCTTCCGAATCAACAACGCCCTGCACAAAACGGAAATGTTTGGGAAGAAGGTCTTTGCAAAAATCTTGGATCAACACTTTGCGCGAATACAACTTGAGACCTTCTTCGCGGCGCGACGACAAAATCCCCAATTCGGCTTTCGCCGGAACAAACAACAGCGCATACATCTGCACCGGCGCGTCGGTGTTGAGCTGCACACGCAATAATGGTTTTTCAAAATCGAGAGTCAGTTCACGATAAAACTCATTCGCCTGATCGTCGGTCACTTGCGACGGCGTTTGCCGCCACAAGGCATTTTGTTTGTTGACGACTTTATCGCCGACATAGATCGGGAAGGCGACGAACTCCGAATGTTTGTGGATCGTTTGCTCGATGCGCCACTCTTTGCCAAACTCATTCGCGTCCTCTTTCAACATCAACGTGATCGTCGTGCCGCGATCATTTTTCTCGGCGGGCGTGATCGTGTAACTGTCGCCGCCAGCGGATGTCCACGTCCAGGCGGTTTCATCTTTGCGATGCGAGCGCGACGTCACTTGAATCTCTTCGGCGACCATAAGCGCCGAATAAAAGCCCACGCCGAATCGCCCGATGATGTCTTGCGCCGAATTTCCTTCTTTCACTGATTCGATAAACGACTTCGCGCCCGAATGAGCGATTGTTCCGAGGTTTTCGATCATCTCGTCGCGCGACATACCGATGCCGTTGTCGCTGACGATCAAGGTCTTGCCGTCTTCTGATCCTGTGACGGTGATCTTAAGTTCAGCATCCGCATCCAGCAGGTCGCGGTTAGTGAGCGATTCAAATTGCAGACGGTTGAGCGCATCAGAGGCATTAGAGATCAACTCGCGCAAAAAAATCTCCCTATCGGTATAAAGAGAGTGAGCAAGAATGTCGAGCAGTTGGCGCACTTCGGCGCGGAATTCGAGGGTTTGGGGTTCGGTGGTCAT
>CAKKQG010000482.1:0-13506 GCA_919901875.1 Anaerolineales bacterium | reverse complement strand
ATGCCAACGTTGCGCGCGCCGACGATGTCAATGAAATAGTTGTCGCCGACATACACCGTGCAGCCGGGTACGGAATTCGCCATCTTCATCGCGTGCAAAAAAATTCCGGCATTCGGTTTCCACACGCCGATCTCGCCTGCGGCAAGGGTGAAGTCGAAGAGACCATCCAGGTTGTGATGGGTAACATCGTCGTCGAGTTTGTGGGCGCGGTTAGAGACGAGTCCGGTCGTGAGACCATGCGCCCGAAGATGGGTGATGGTTGCGCGGGCATCGGCGGCGACCACCACGTCACGCTGTGGTCCGTCTTCGTAATACCAGTGTGTGATCTGCTCGGCGTGATCATCGAGCGAGCCGTTCAATCCTATAAAGTTTAATTGCTTTTTGTGATACTCCACCCAAAAGCCGCGCTCGCCGAATCGTTTGAAGTCGGCGTTGATGCGATCCGAATCCACCCAGAACTCGTGCCGCCAGCGATACAACTCACGATAAATGTCGCCTGCGGTGTCGTGTCCGAGCCGGTTGCAGTAGTGGATGAATTGGGTGACGAGTGAAACTTGGTCAACGATCAGAGTGCCGTCGAGATCAAAAAGAATTGTGCGGAGGTGAGTCACGGCGCGGATTATATATCATCCACGAAGTTCACGAAGAAACACGAAGATGAATTTTTAGTGAGACTGGTGTTTCGTGGACAAGTTTTTGAGTTACAATAACATCATCTCACTTCAGGAGGCTACATCATGGCAGACGATGACAAAGGTCAAAGCAGCGGCGTCAATATCAGCGGTGGCTCGGTCAATGTCGGCGGCGACATTGTGGGGCGCGATAAGATCACTACCACAACAACAACCACATATGGCATTAGTGGCGATCAACTTGCGGCGTTGGTCAAGGAGTTCTCCCAAATTAACAAGAAGGTGGATGAAGTTCAACTTCCTCCTGATGTTGATAAAACCGAAGTCAAAGATACTGTAAAGAAAATCGAAGAGGAAGTAAAAAAAGGCGATCAAGCAAATGGCGCAAAGGTTGAACGCTGGCTTAAGTTCTTAGGCGATATGTCAGGCGATATTTTGCAAGTGACGGCGGCAGCTCTCACTAACCCGGTACTTGGCGTGACGAAAGCAGTTCAGTTGATCGCCAAGAAAGCGCAAGAAGAAGGAAAGAAATAGTTTTAGTAGATCGTGATTCAGACACCGAGTGCAATCACTCGGTGTTTTTAGTTTTGTGAAATCCAACAGCGACACCCTCATTGCGCCTAAGGCGCTCACCTCAACGCAAATTCAATCTGCGATAGGGAAAGTAGTGCGTTATGCCTCACGCCGAAAAGGCGCGTGGCTCATTGCCCTCTTCGCTATCTTGTTAGCGACACTTGCCTCGTCGCTCGCGCTTCAAGCGATTCAACCGCTCTTGGATGTCGCCGTTCCCAAAGCCGAGAATGCTGCCACGCGCGCCGAAGGTAGCCAACAGATCGTGACGATCTTGATCTACATGATCGTCCTGACCTTGCTCGGAACATTCCTCATGCGGCAGGGGCGAGCCTACACCGCCAAACTCGCCCAAAATATGATGGTGGAGTTTCGTACCGACTTCTATCACAGTCTGACGAAACACAATCCAAGTTTCTTTCGCCGTCACGAAGCAGGCGAACTGGTTTCGATTGGCATGAGCGATATTGAAGTGATCAGCGTTTTTCTCACGCAGCATATTCCATTCTTGCTCGTCAATGCCGGCATGTTGATCCTCGCCGTGATCTTCATGCTCCTCTTGAGTTGGCAACTCGCCTTGGCGAGCATCCTGTTAGTGGTTTTCCTACAATGGTTGAGTCTAAGTGTCTTCATCCCGCAAATGCAAAAGGTGGCGGCGAAGTATCGCCGTTTGTTTGCCGATGTCAGCGCCACACTCGGCGAAAATTTAAATGCGATACGCGACATTCAACTCTTTGTGCAAGAGGATCGCACGGTGCAAGGGTTCAACCGCCAACTGCAAGCGATGGCTGCCGAGATGACCCACAACATGGAGCTGACCGTGAACAACACCGCCGTGTTCTACGCCCTGAGCGGTTTAGGGTTAGCCTTGATCTATGGCGTGGGCGCGTTTGGGACGATCAACGATTTATACGATCTCGGTTTGTTGGTCAGCTTCGCCGGATTCTTTAGCCAGTTCGTCGCGCCCATCACCGCCTTCGGCAATGCGTTGGGAAGTTTTCAATCGTCGTTGGTGTCGGCGCATCGCGTCTACCGCTTGATGGACATCGAAGCGGAGATCACCGAGAAACCGGAGGCGATGGTTGTCGGAAAATTCAAGGGTCACATCAAATTTGAAAATGTAAATTTCAGCTACGAGTTTGGTTCCAACGCCTGGCGCATGAAGGACATCTCGTTTGAGATTTTGCCCGGCGAGAAGGTTGCCATCGTCGGCGGGTCGGGGACGGGCAAGACGACTCTGTTCAATTTAATTGCCCGTTTCTACGATGTAACAAGTGGACGCGTGACGATAGATGGTTATGACGTGCGCGATCTCAAACTTTCGTCATTGCGTGACAACTTGGGCTGGGTAGCGCAAGACGTCGTTCTCTTTCGCGGCACCATTGCCGATAATTTGCGCTTCGCCAACCCGGAGGCCAGCGACGAAGAATTAATGAAGGCGGCAGAGGTCAGCCACATTGAAGATTTTGTGGAGAAGATGCCCGACGGGTATAACTCGATGATCGGCGAAATGGGCGAGGGGTTAAGTGGCGGGCAGAAACAACGACTCAGCATCGCCCGCGCGGCGTTAGCAGAACCGTCTATTTTGTTACTCGATGAGGCAACGTCTGCCCTCGACAATCGCAGTCAAACGATCGTGATGCGATCTCTCGATACATTAACGCGCGGGCGCACCTCACTCAACATTGCCCATCGCCTCAGCACCATTGTCAACGCCGATAAAATTATTGTGTTAGGTCTTGAGGCCGATGGCGGAGTCGCCGTAAAGGGCATGGGTCAACATCAAGAGTTGATCGAATCGTGCGAAGATTATTTCAAACTCTACAGTTTGAAGGTGGCGACGAAATCAATCTTGATGCCGATTGGACCGATGTACAACACGGTGCCGGTGCTGCCGACGGTGATCGGTTTAGCCACTGCCTACAATGCCCCGGTTTACGTCCTGGATTTTGGCGAGATCACGGCGGAAGCGCTTCGCACCGGGCGCTTCGGCATTGACGCGCAATATGATGAAGCCGATCCAAAAACGATCAACGCCAAGCATCACGAGCGCGTGGACGAAGTGATGCGGATCCTGCAAGGAGAGGGGATCGTCTGCGATGTTTTGCTCGCCCGCGCTGGCGCCAACTGGATTGACGAAACGATCCGCGCCATTGACTCGGTGAAAGCGACTCACGTTGTGGCGATGGAAAATGTGTTGATTCCGTTAGACGAATTACGATCCAGCATCCGCACCATTGAACGCAAAGCAACGGTGGATTACATTTTGGTGAATCCGTTAGTGAGCGTGATGGGGGAATGAGAAGTGCGAAGTTTGAAGTTGGATGTTGGATGTTTGATGTTTGAAGTTGGATGTTTGAAGTTTGAAGTTTGAAATTTGAAATTGGAGACTGTAAATTCATAATGCTCACCCCCTACCCCCGATGGCGCAAAGTAGTGCGCGACATCTGGGGCAACAAAACGCGCACGATGCTCGTCGTGCTTTCCATTGCCGCCGGAATTTTCGCCATCGGCACAATCAACACCACGCAAATCATTCTCGCTAATGATCTCAATGCGGTCTACGCCACCATTGACCCGCCCAGCGCCATCATCGGCGTCTCGCCATTTAGAGAAGATGTCCTTGACGCAGTTCGCGCCATGCCCGAAGTGAAAGACGCCGACGCGCGGCGCACGATCAGTGTCCGAGTCAAAACCGGCAACAACGAGTGGAACGACATGGCACTTTACGCCGTGCGCGATTATCGTGACATCCGTGTAGACAAGATTTTGCCGCAAGTCGGCGCGTGGCCGCCGCCCGACAAACAAATGTTGATCGAACGGCAATCACTCGCCCTCATCAACGCCCACATCGGGGACACCGTCACCATTGAACTACCCGATGGCAAACGCCGCACCTTACCCATCGTCGGCAGCACACATCATCTTCTGCTCGCGCCCGCAAAGTTCACGGGCATTGCCTACGCCTACATCAACATGGATACGCTGGAATGGCTGGGCGCCACGCGCGAGTTCACCTCAATTAATTTCATCGTCAAAGAAAACGATCGCGATAAAGCACACATCGAGCGCGTCGCCGAAAAAGTGCGGCGCAAGATCGAGAACAGCGGGCGCACCGTCTTCACCACCTTTGTGCCAACGCCGGGTAAACATCCCGCCAGCGACGCCCTCGAACCGTTGCTGCTCGTGTTGAGCGCACTCAGCTACATGACCCTTCTCATGAGCGGCTTCTTGGTCATCAACACCGTCAACGCTTTGCTCGGGCAACAACTTAAACAGATCGGCATCATGAAATCTATCGGCGCGCTCTCACGTCAGCTCATCGGCATCTACATCGTGATGATCATCGTCTTCGGTCTGCTGGCATTAGCGATTGCCATCCCGCTCGGCGCATTGGGCGCCTACGGTCTCACCCATTATGTCGGCGGGCTCGTCAACTTCGAGATCATCAGTTCGTCCATTCAACCGCAAGTGTTGGCATTGCAATTCATTTTCGGATTGCTCGTCCCATTCGTCGCCGCCCTCATCCCGATCATCAGCGGCGTTACGGTCAGCGTGAGAGAAGCGATCTACAGTGAGACTCAAGCGGCGGGATTCGGCACTGGATTGGTGGATCAAATTCTTCATCGGGTGCGCGGACTCCCCGCACCACTCTTGCTCGCTTTAAGAAACTCTGTCCGCGCCAAAGCGCGTTTAGCTTTGACTCTGACCACGCTCATCATCGGCGGCGCAGCCTTCATCGGAGTCTACAGCGTGCGTGCCTCACTTTTGCAAACGCTCGACAACGCCATCCAGTATCGCGATTACGACGCCGAGATTCTATTCAGCCGCCCCTATCGTTTAGAGGCAGTGACGCAAGTTGCCGAAAACGTGAAGGGTGTGGCATGGGTTGAGGGTTGGGGCTTCAGCGTCGGTCGCCGCATCCGGGACGACGACACCGAGAGTGGCAGCATCCAAATTTTTGCGCCGCCCGCCGACACGCGCATGATCAAGCCAACGATCTTAAACGGGCGTTGGTTATTACCCGACGACGCCAACGCCGTCGTGATCAACACCGACCTGCTGCGCGACGAGACCGACCTCAAAGTGGGTGACGAGATCACGTTGAAAATTAATTCAAAAGAGAAAACGTATCGCGTCGTCGGCATCACGCGCGGAATTTTGGCGGGCGCCTACGCTTACATCAACTACCCATACTACTCGTCGCAAGTGGCGGGCGAGAGCGGGCGTGTGGGCATTTTGCAGATTCGATTCAAAGGCACAGATGCAAACGTCCACGCCCAATTAACACAGACACTTGAATCAACTTTCAAAGCCGATTACAGCGTGAGCTCGATCCGCCCCACGCCGAATGCGGTGCGTTCGGTGCGCGAACAATTCAACATCCTCATCGTCTTTCTATTCATCATGGCAGCGATTGTTGGCGTGGTCAGCGCGCTCGGACTTTCCGGCGCGATGAGCATGAACGTCTTGGAACGCACGCGCGAGATCGGCGTGATGCGATCATTGGGCGCGTCGGATATGTCGGTCTTGATGGTATTTTTGTTGGAGGGGATTTTTATCGGCGTGGCAAGTTGGATCGGTGGAGCGATCTTCGCTTATCCGTTGAGTGTGATCTTGAGCAACCAAGTGGGCGACTCGCTGGTGCGCGCGCCGTTGCTCTACACCTTCCCGCCGGAGGGCGTGGCGTTGTGGTTGTTTGGGTCAATCGCGCTCGCCACCATTGCCACCTTTGCGCCAGCGCATCGGGCTTCGATGTTGAGTGTGAGGGAAGTGTTAGCTTACGAATAAAAAAGCAGGGGCGCAGCATGCTGCGCCCCTGCTTTTTTTAACCGCCAATCTCACTCATCACCCTATTCATCGGAATCATATTGTGCGCCAGACCATGCCCCCAAGGTTTATTCCACACGGCGGTGCTGATTATGTTTTTGAGATCGTCGGTAGATGCGCCTTGACGTAATGGCGTTAAGAGATCAAGTTCATACTCGCGCAACAAACACATTCGCAAACGACCATCGGCGGTGAGGCGGGCGCGGGTGCAAGACGCGCAGAACGGTTCTGTGACCGAGCTAATGAATCCAAGATCGCCTTTGGAGTCAGGCAAACGATAGAGTCGCGCTTCGCCGTCGAGCTTGCCGCCGTCAACCGATTCAAGCGGAGCAATCGCCTCGCTGATTCGTTTTCGCATCTCTTCGGCGCTGACGATCTGCGTCGTTTGAAATTCGGAGACATCGCCAAAGGGCATCATCTCGATAAAGCGCATCTGCCAAGCGTGATCGAGAGTCAGCCGCGCAAGGTCAACTACATCTTCTTCGTTATAACCGCGCACCACAACGGCGTTGAGCTTGATCGGGGTCAAGCCCGCCTCTTCCGATGCTTTGATCCCTTCCCACACATCTTCAAACGATCCCCAACGAGTGAGGCGTTTAAATTTTTGCGCGTCAAGTGAATCAATGCTGATGTTGACGCGCTGCAATCCAGCTTCCGCTAGCGGTTTAGCCAAACGGTTCAATAAAATTCCATTGGTCGTCATAGACAGTGACCGCACCCCCTGAGTCTGAGCAATGCCGCGCACCAGATCAACGATATTGGCGCGCACCGTCGGCTCGCCGCCAGTGAGTCGGAATTTATCGAAGCCCATCTCGGCGCATAATCGAATCAACGTGAGCAGTTCTTCATCCTGCATGAGTTCGGGCTTGGGGCGGAAGGTTTGATCTTCGGGCATGCAGTAGACGCAGCGCAAGTTGCAGCGATCGGTCAGGCTGACGCGCAGGTAGTGGATGTTGCGGGAGAAGCGGTCGAGGGGCATAGAGCAATTGTATATTACTTCGGCGGGTTCTTCGCCTGCGCGTACACGCGCGCAAATTCTTCTTCAAATAATTTAGCCATTCCAGCATCATCCACGATCAACAAATTTTCGTCGTTGTCATCCTGCGCGTTAACCGAAAAATTAAATGAACCGAAGATCACCGTTTGCCCGTCAATGATAAAAACTTTGTGGTGCATCAAATAGGGGTTGCCGTCAATCAACACATCGGCACCCGCCGCCTTGAGCGCCGTGAACTCGCTGAACTTGGTTTGCGAGCCGGTGTTCTCGAACACGCCGCGCACTTTCACCCCAGCTGTCATACGCCCGATCAGCGCCGCGCCGATCTCATCTTCGGTGAAGGAGAACGCCATGAAGTTAATCGAAGTCTTTGCCTGTTTGAGTCGATTCACAATCGCCGTCGTTACTTCGTCATCTGAGGCAAAATAATTTTCGACGTTGACTCCGTTGACGGTGAACTTGGGCGTGGTGCCGCCCGCTTTGCGCTTCGCCCCGAACAACTTGTCGTTGAACATTTTCTCGAAGACCACCGTGTAATTGCTCGCCAAGCGCGACGATTGAATCACAACGCCGTTATTGTTATAACGATAGGTGTCATTCGTCGTAAAGTTCCACGAGCCTGTCCACACCACGCTGCTATCCACCACCACAAATTTGTTGTGCATAATGGCGTTGGGATTACCGCTTACAACTTTAATCCCAGCCTTCTCCAGCTGTTTAAACGATGGATTCTCTTTGGGGTCTTCGTAAACATCGGCGTCCGTCACCACGCGCACCCGCGCCCCGCGAGTCTTGGCGTCAATCAAGGCTTGAGTCACCGTCGGCAGATCGAGTTGATAGACCGCAATATCCACGCTGACTTTGGCAGAGTTGATCACAATCGTCAACTTCTCGTCTAAACTTTTTCCGGTGTGATCGCTTTCTTTGTCGGGATATTTGGGCGTGGTGAAAAAAAGCAAATACCACGTTGAGGCGGATGAGACAGAAGTCGGGCGTGGGGTCGCCGTCGGCGGTTCCACTTCGACCAGACACGCCGTCAACACCAATGCCATTACGACATAAAACAATTTGCGATAAATATGCATGGCTAGTTTTCCCGTCAAAAGACTTCCGAAGTCTGGCAGACTTCGGAAGTCTTTAGGCTTCGAATAACTTCAACACTTCACGGATAAACATATCACGATTGCGGATGCCGATCTTGGGCTTTGGCGGCTTCACCTTCAACGGTTTCGCCGCCGACTCCAGCGTAGGCGTATTGCCCCCTTGTAGCAAATCATTAATCCCCTTCATCGCCGATTCGATCCGCTTCAACTCTTTCGCGGCAATCTTCTGCGCGGCGGCTTTGTCTTTCGCCTTCGCCGTTTTCTTCTCCAACCCGGCAATCGCCCAATCGAGAATCGGATTGAACTCGTCGTCGGTCAAGTTGGAACGCAAACGCTCGTCGCCGGAAAGTTTTTCGGCGGCGCTCTCCACAACGTCACTAAATCCCATAGTGCCTCCATGAAAGGGGTGAAGGGGATGAAGGGGGTGAAAGGGATGAATCATCCCCTTCACCCCCTTCATTGAGTTTCAACCTCTACTTGTCTACGTATTTACCTGTCTACGTGTTTACCTGTCTACCTGTTTCCTCACACCTCAGCGCTTATTGTAATAATTAAACACCCCCGTCGCCAACGCCACGATCAAACGGTTGGCATCATCAAATGGCATAGACCGATCACGATGAAGGTAAACCGTCATCACATAATCGCCGCCGTTTGAATTGACAATCGCCGCGTCGGCGACGTTATTTAATGGAAGCAAGTCCCAGCCGTGTTTGTGCGCCACCGTCGCGCCGGGCGAGCCGCCTTTCACAAAGATCGGTCCCACCTCATTCTTCAACAGCAAATCAATCATCATCTTACATTCGTCCGGCGTGAACTGCGCGGGGAATGTTTCGATCAATTTCCCTTGTCCCTTTGTGCATTGCACAATCATCACCAACAATCGTCCCATATCATCGGCATTCGTTTGGTTGAAACGATCTGGGGTCAGGTTGATGTCGCCGCGTGAGTTGCCTGGTGTTTTACGTGGCGCGGTGACGGCGTTGATCGTGTTGAGCAAACCGGAAAGATACGTGTTGGGCAATCCCAGTTTTTCCATCGTATCGCTCACCGTATCGGCTCCGGCAATGCCACCGCCGTTGCCGATGATCTTTAAAATTATGTCGTTATACTCATTCGCCGAGTCGCCAAAAATTCCGTCCAGCAATTTTTTCTCATCCGCCGATGGCGCACTCTTCTTATATAAGAAGAACGTCACCATCACCGGAATCTTGATCGTGCTCATGCCCGAAAACGCCAGCCCTTGCCCGGCATCAATCGGCTTTTGATTGTGCATGATCACGCGCAGCAGCTCATTCGTTTTGAGATCGTGTATGAAGATGTCTGCTGTGCCGCTAAACTGATAGAGGCGGACGGTGCCGCGCAAAAGATCGCCCAACGTATCAAACGTCGGGGGCGCGGCCGTTACCTCTTTAACCGTTAGCGTCACTTGGCGCTTGGTCGGCGAGCGCAGCGCGGCGTTGATCTCTTTGGCGGCGGAAATTTTGTCGAGCGAATAGCCGGGACCGCCAAGAATAAATCCTAATGTAGCCGGGTCGGCTTTGGCCGAGAGACTTAAGTGATCATAACGCACCGCAACATCGGCAATAAACGAGTCGAGAAGTTGTTGATCCAGAGTCGCTTGCAAGGGGATTGAATCAGAGACGGCTGGCGCGGTGTTCCAAAGGTAGTTCCACAGATCAGCCATCACGCCAAAGCTCTGCGCCTGCGGCGTTTGCGCCAGCATCGCTTTTGTATCCGCTTGAAACTTGACTTGAGACGGATCAAGTTGAAAAGTAGAGTCACGATAGTCCAACACGATAGGCGAAAGATAAACTTCGTTCAATCTTTTTTCGGCGTCGGCGTAACTCAAACCGCCTAGCGGCACGCCCGCCACCGTCAACCCTTTGGGCAGCGACTCCAAACTTTGAGCGAAACCAAAAATAGCGAGGGCGATTGCGATCAGGGTCAGGACGATAGCCATGCCGGAGACAGCGAACCACAAACGATGCTGACCTAAAATAGAAAAATTAAAGTTGAATGAGGAGCGGCGCGGCGGCGCGGGACTCTTGTGTTGAGATAAGCGGCGATCCATTCGCATGAAGCAAAGTATAAACGATTCCGCCAAAGTCTTTACCTATCTCTTACGCCTCACTCATCTTCCCTCCTTTGCGTGAGTGGCGATAGATAGTAAAATCAGGCAGACTCTTTAGGTCGGTCTTTATGCCCACAATTCTCAGCGTCGCCAGCATCACACATCCCGGTCAAGTGCGTCAGTCTAACGAAGATTCGATTTTCACTTTCGTCCGTCCACCGGAGCAGGGAAACCCGTTAGGTTTACTGATCGTCGCCGATGGCATGGGCGGACACTTGGCGGGCGAGGTCGCCAGCCAGTTAGCCATCGAAACGATCCACAAAGAGATGCAGCCTCTTTTCGTGGCGAGCAGTGAGGGCTTTGCCACAAGACCGTTGACGATCCTCGAAGAACATGTGCGGGCGGCGATTGAAAAAGCAAACTCGATCATCCACCAGTATTCATTACAACACCCGGACGAGGCTGGCAATTTGGGCAGCACGGTCACCTGCGCCATTGTTCGCGGCGAAACGGCAATTGTCGCCAACGTCGGCGACAGCCGCGTGTATCAGCTGCATCACAACGAATTGCGTCAAGTCACCGAAGATCATTCCTACGTGGCGCGATTGATCAAAGAAGGTCAGCTGGAACCCGAAGCGATCTACACCCACCCTCACCGCAGCGTGATCATCCGCGCTCTGGGTCACGAACCGAGTGTCGAGGTGGATGTGTGGACGCTCGAATTCGCCATCGGTGATCGTCTGCTATTATGCAGTGATGGTTTGTGGGAGATGGTGCGCGATGATCAGATCAAACAACGACTGACCAATTCCCCTCAACTGCAAGTGGCGGCGCAGGCGTTGATCAACGATGCCAACAACAGCGGCGGCGTAGATAACGTCAGTGTAATTGTGGCGGAGTTGGTAAGCAAAGACAATGAACAATGAGACAATGAGACAATGAACAATGCGTCGTGAACAGTGGATACTGAACACTGATCACTGATGACTGCCCACTGATTACCGAATCGAGACAGATGACATCTTTAGAAAAAGTTGGACGTTACGAAATTAAAGGCGAATTAGGTCGCGGCGGTATGGCGACGGTCTATCGCGGCTACGACCCCATGTTCGAGCGCGAGGTGGCGGTCAAGTTAATGCCGCGCGAATTTTTGCACGACCCGCAATTTCGAATCCGCTTTGAGCGCGAAGCGAAGACGATTGCCTTGCTGGAACATCCGGCGATCCTTCCGGTCTACGACGTGGGTGAGCATGAAGGTCAGCCGTTCTTCGTGATGAAGATCATGAGCGGCAAATCACTTGGCGACAAGTTGAAAGACGGTCCCCTCTCTATTGAAGAAGCTTCAGCCATCATGAAGCGCATCACTGCCGCTCTCGACGAAGCGCACGCCAAAGGCATTGTCCATCGCGATCTTAAACCGGGCAACATCCTCTTTGATGTGCGCGGCGAGGCTTACGTCGCCGACTTTGGCATCGCCAAAGTGATGCAAGGCACACAAAGCAACATGACCGGCAGCGGCATCATCGGCACGCCGTCGTACATGAGCCCCGAACAAGCGCGCGGCGAGAGAGACATTGACGGGCGCAGTGATGTCTACGCCCTCGGCACGATCTTGTTTGAGATGCTCAGCGGCTCTCTGCCCTTCGAAGCCGATACGCCGATTGGCGTGGCGATGAAACACATCACCGAACCCGTGCCGCACATCTTGGATAAGAATCCCAATTTACCTGAAGGCGTTCAAGAAGTACTCGCCGCAGCGATGGCGAAAGATCGCAATGAGCGCTACGCCATGCCGAGCCAGCTGGCAACCGCTTTGGAGGCCGTCGCGCGCGGCGAAGGCGTTCCCCATTTTGACGCCGCCACTTCCGCTTGGAAACCTGATGGAACAGATCGAACCGTGGCGCGACAACCCAAGACGCGATTGAGTGGCGGATCGCCTACTGTCGCCGCCAAAGCAGGTGAGACCGTCGCCGGACGCGGCGCGGCAGTTGCCCCAACCAGAGGCGGAATCAATCCCGGTTTAGTTCTGATCCTCATTGGAGTTCCGGCAATTCTGGTGTTTATCATTGGCGCAATTTTGGTTGGCAGTGGCATGATGGGTGGCGGCAACACTTCGCAAACAGCAACCGCCGCGTTCATTCTTAATCAAACTCAATCTGCCAATGAAAAATTAACAGCGGTAGCCCAACTTCAATCACAGATCACTGCCACGGCAATTGCCACACAGCAAGCGCAGCTCTCTTCGACGCAACAAGCGCTCGCCGCCACCGGCACGGCGCAAGCCGCAGCAGCACAAGGCACAGCGCAAGCGCAAAAGAATGTCACGGCAACCGCGCAGATACAAGCCACCACATCATTTGCAGCGACGGCAACGGCGCAAGCGGGAGCGAACAACCCAAAGGTCGCTTTCGTCAACGCCAACGATCTGTGGGTGGTGGATGTAGACGGATCGAATCTTAAACAGCTAACCAAAGACGGCGCGCAAAAAATCCAACTGCGTTGGTTGTCAGATGGTCGCACCATCACTTTCATCTCCGGCAAGTGCGTGCGTTCCGCCGATTACGTTACGGGTCAAGTAAAAGATTTAGTCTGTTTCAGTTTCGCCGAACTGGTGGAGGGCTTCGAAGTCTCGCCCGATGGACGATACTTCGGCGTCGCCGTAGATCGCATCCTCTACATCGGCGATTTCGATCCGCCGCGATTGGCGCAAGCAACGTCACGACTCAAGATCGAACAGATGGCGGCGTGTTTGAAATTCGATAACAGTCCGGTGAAGCAGATACGTTGGGGGCGCGAGAACAAACAAATAGCGTTGTTGGCTCTCGCACCATTGGCAGGCAAGCAAGCCGACTACATCATGTTGTTCAACCTAAACTGTGGTCAACCGCTTAACCAACTAAAAGACTCTTTCCCCGGCACACGGTTCACCTTGCCCGGTTTCGATCAACTGCCTCAGTTGTCCAATGTGGGTTGGGACGCCGAGTCGTATTTTGCTCTCAACACTAACGTGCGCAATGACGGCTACGGCGATTTGTATCTCTACAACTCCAGCAACTTTCGCCCGCCCACAAAAATCAACCCGCTCGACGTGTGCTGTTATCGCGACACAGCATGGAACAACGATGGCAAGGCAATGACCTTTGCCTTCCAAGACATCCGTGATGGAGCGCAGAGCCGCGCCAAAATTTATTACATCCAGTTTGCCAGTCTCGGCACCGGGGCTGGATACAAACCGATCCCGCTCCCCGAAACTTTTTTTGCGACGGCGAGCGAGAAGCCGTTTCCGGCAATCTCGCCGAC
>CAKKQG010000481.1 GCA_919901875.1 Anaerolineales bacterium | reverse complement strand
CGGTGTGGGCAAGGGCAGCAAATATAAACGGCAAACCCGGGACGATGTGCCGCGTGAAGGCGCGACGATAAGCGTCATCGCCCCATTGCGTTTTGTATTCTTTGCGCCGCCAAAAGTATTGACCCGTCCAAAAGAATCCGATCATCACGATCATCACTTGACCGGCGTACGACCACGCTTCGCCGTATCCGTCTATGAGGATCATCAACAATGTGGCGAAGGCAAAAACGCCCACGGCAGAGGCGAACAACCAAAGCGGGCGCGACGAGTTACGCCATTGAGGGACATGGCGCAAAACAGAATCAATGTCGTACATGCCGTAGTCCTGTAGATACTTAGCCACTCCGTCATTGCGAGCGTTCTTTGCGAAGCAATCTCGGTCGCGCCCCTTCGACTTCGCTCAGGGCAGGTTTGAGATTGCTTCGTCGCATAGAACGCTCCTCGCAATGACGCCGAGTAGTTACAGTATTCTGATCTCGCGCAAAAATTCTGTGTAACGATCATTCAACACATTGCAGCCGCGATTGCCCGGCGCACTGTTGAGGCACATCTGCCTCAGCACGCCTTGAGTGAAGGTCTCACATCCCCAACACTGCCAGCGCGCGAATGAAAACCATTTGTGGTGATTCTCGTGGCGAATCTGTTGACACAGAGTCCGGGCAATCTCATCAGGGATTGGGTTCATGTTGCCTCCTTGCTCTTAGATTGGATACTTTGTCGGTTCACGCCGAATCTCAACGCAGAGATCGCGGAGAACGCCGAGAAACTCTTTTAACTTTCTGCGAACTTTGCGATCTCTGCGATTAAATCTTTTTTGCCGTAAGTAAAACCGCGATTCGTTCTAGATCAACCGTTTCCATATAGGGCGGATGAGGATCACGAATGCGCCGACGACGATCATCCCGGCAATCAGCAAGTGCCAAACCGGAAAGGCGAAGAGAAGATACGCCAACGCCGTGACGACCCAAACGGCAATCAACCCATACACGCCCCACTTGTGCCAGCTCAAAATTGCCAGCACGCTCAACGCGCCGAGTCCGCTGACGATGGCATACACTGGCATCAACTCGCGCTGCCATTCGGCGGGCGCGGTTTGCAACCCAAACCAGATCAGCGAGAACTCAACAGCGGCGACGGTGTAAGCCACTTCCAGAAAATCGAGAAAGACGATCAACCCGCGATTCATTTTGTTAGAGGAATTGTTCATAGCGATCTCCTTTCACCATGATCATCTTACGCCTTTTTATCGTTAAGTTTTAGTGTCGTTAATCATTCGGAATAAAAAACTTCCCGAAGGTTAACCTTCGGGAAGTTGAGAAAACATTATCAAACCAACACGACCATAAACGTTGTATATCATCAGGGATCGAGCGTCAACGTCCCCCATGATGTTGGATCAAACAATTTGCGCGTGGCGACTGACGAGATCAAACTTTGTTGATCGGCAGTGTTCGGTGTGTCATTATCGGATACGGAGATCACGAAACCGTAGCGATTATTCGCCGAACCCGATGCGGTCAACGCTGTCCACGGTATAGCCACCTCAACAGTGTAACCATTCGACGTAAGTTTGCCCGCCAACCGCACCCCACCCGGTGCGCCGCCGAGTCGGCTCGGGTACCAGATGAAAGCTTGCGCTGCCGGACTAGCGGTTGACGGATTCCCAATCGAGAGTCCCAACTGAACGTCATCGCCGTTGAGGGTATTCACATTAAAATCGCCGCGCAGATCGGCGTCAAACAGAATCTCTATGCTGTCACCTTTGTAGATGGCGTTGCCGGTTTGAGTCTGCACGTAGACATCGTCTATCACATTGACCGCAACATACAAATAGGTTACGTCCCAACCCAACCCAAACGTTGCGCTGTTGTCATTCGCGCCCGATATATTTTCGGGCTTATACGTTGCGGCGTTGATGGCGTAAGGCAGTGATCCCCACTCGCTCAAATCGCCGTCAATCGTCGCCGAGCGGCGAGGCGCGCGAAGCAGAACGCCATTCGGGCGGGCAAGCGGAACAGCGGTAGCGATCACCGGGGCGCGAGTCGCCGTCCGCACTGGCGTGGCTGTTCCGGGTGCGCCGGTTACAGTTGGCGAATCGGTCCGAGGCAGAGAGGTAGTGACAGGCGTGATCGTTTCAACTTGCAGGATCGGCGTGAGTGTGGCGGTGACAAGCGGGCGCGGAGTCGATTCAATCAAACCTGACGGCGTCACGGTTGGATTCAAAAAGACTCCGCCGAATGTAGCCAGAGGCACAGAGGTCGGCGTCTTGGGCGACTCGGTGAGGAGACGATCCAAAGTCGCCTGCGCGCCGGGCGTGCCAGCCTCTGTGCTTACTTCACAGGCAAGGGCAGCACCCAAAAGCGACAGTGCCACAGCGAAAAGCGCGAGACGTTTGGAATTAGTAATTGGAGATTGGACGCTTTGCGTGGAGATTAGAAGTTGGAAGTTGGACATTGGAGGTTTGAAGTTTGAAGGTTTGAAGTTTTGAATTTTGGAATTTGGGTTTTTGGGTTTTTGGGATTTGGAATTTTATTCTTGTTCATTGTTCATTGGTAAAGCGATAGCCTCTTCCGGGAACCGTGTGAATATGTTTCGGGTTCGACGGATCGGGTTCGATCTTTTCGCGCAGGCGGCGCACTAACTGCGCCAAGCTATCGTCACGCACGCCGCGCTCGAATACTTTGTCTTCCATCCATACCGCGCGGATGAGATCATCTTTCTCGCACACCTGATCGGCGTGAGCGGTGAAGTATTCGAGCAACAAATTTTCTTTGGCGGTTAGATTCGACGTATCAAATGTATGCCTTTTAGTTCGTTTGAGCAAGGGGTGATGTGTAAGCCCTGAAAGATGAATTTCGCCGTCTGTGGGGTTGTCACTCCAAAACTCGTCGAGGCGCGATTGAACGGCGGGATGATTCGGAAGTGACTCCAACGATGCGCCGCTCGAATAGGCTTCACAGGCGGCGCGAAGAAATGACGGGTAGCCGCGTGAGATGTTAATCAACTGCGCCACAACTTTATCATCCCAGCGCAACTCTTTGCGTTCAGCATAACGCTTGACATTCCATGTTGAGTCGCTCTCACTTAAGCCGCCGAGATAGATCGTGTTGGCATGAAAGAGTTCGGCGAATTCATTGTTGCTTGGCAATGGATGACGGGTAGCAACCACAAAGGTCAATTGAAATTTATGAGCGTCGCGCAAGGCGCGTAAATTATTGAAGAGAAGAAGATCGGATTCGCCGAACATCACGCCGCGATTAAGCAACAG
>CAKKQG010000480.1:9303-14743 GCA_919901875.1 Anaerolineales bacterium | reverse complement strand
TCGGGCATGGCGCTGATGATGAATCCATCGGCGTAAGCTTTCGCCGCGCCGTAGGTGTTCACGGGCGCGGCGGGCGACTCTTCGGTGTAGGGTGGGTGTTCGCCGTCAAAGACCAAATCGCTTGAAACGTGAATCAAGCGGATGTGGTGATCAATGGCGGCATCCACGATGTGGCGGGCGGCAGGCACGATGGCGGTAACTTGGTCGTCGCTTCGATTCGACACTGCTTGATGGATGATCACATCAGGTTTTACATCGCGGATCGTTTCATCAACTTTACTCTTGTCACGCAGATCAAGTTGAATAGCGTGGCGATGTGTGATGGGTGTAGAAAAAAAGGTGGGGTGGGTGTCGTAATCGGCGGCATCCGCAAGCTGCGTCAGCCGCGCGCCCAAATAACCGGAGCCGCCTGTGATCAGTATCTTTGGCATCTTTGTAAATTCAACGACAAGATGACAGGGTGACAAGATGATCCGATCATCGTGTCATCCTTTCATCTTTTCATCTTGTCATGTTTAAATCACTCCAAATTTTTTCAACGCGTTCCTTGCCGCTTCTTGCTCCGCCGTTTGTTTCGTGTTGCCCGTGCCGACTCCGTGAGTCTCTTCGCGGATACGCACCTCGACAGTAAAAATCTTTTCATGATCGGGACCTGTGGTGTGAGTGGTCACGTAATACGGTGTTTGATTGAAATGTTCCTGCGCCCACTCTTGCAGAAAACTTTTTGCGTCCACCGTTGCCTGTTCGTGAATCAGTTCAGCCGCCACAGGCAAAAATAATTTCTCCAAAAATTCCTGCGTCTTAACAATCCCTTGATCGAGATACATCGCGCCGATGACTGCCTCAAAGGCGTCGCACAACAATGGCACGCGAGTCTGTCCACCACCTTTGATCTCGCCTTTGCCCAAGTGCATGACCGTTCCCAGCTCCCATTCTTGGGCGAAGGTGGCGAGTTGTTCGGTGCGCACCAGCGATGATCGCAGCCGCGTGAGTTGTCCTTCCTGCATTTCGGGGAAGCGGTTGTAGAGCATTGTGGTGATCACAAACGACAGGATCACGTCGCCTAAAAACTCAAGCCGCTCATTGTCGAACGTTATGTCAGGGTGTTCGTTAATATAGGAACGGTGAGTCAGCGCGCGCCGCAATAAACTTTCATCTTTAAACTGAAAGCCCGCGCGCTCTTGTAATGTGGTTATGGTTGTCATTGTGTTTAAGAATCGGGGGCAAGCTGGTTGACGAAGCGATCTTCATCAAGCAGATTGTCGCCGCTTCTGCCTTGTAGTGTCTGAGGTGACTGTCACTGGGCTTATGAAAGCCTGAAATGCCCAAGTCTTGTAGCCCAGTGACAGTCACCTGATAGTGCGATAAGTATAATACGAACTCTTCACCAGTCGAGTTGATAGATGAAAAAAGGTTCGCCGTAATTGTCGGCGATCTTGGCGATAAGCCGCGCGTTGTGTTTCAGTAGAAAGTTTCGCAACGGAGTTCGGCGCGTGTCGCGCAAGTGATCGCCGTAGTTGTCCGAGATGTCGGCGATGTGGGCGTCAATAAAAATAATGTCTGGTTTAATTTGCGTCATCGCCGCTTCAAACTCGAGAGGGTGTTGGTTGAGACGTGGGTTAGAGAGAAAGAACGGCAAGATCGTCGCGCGATAATCTCGCTGCGGCATCGCCAGCCAATACTGCGGCGCGCCCAGTATGCGACCTTGTGGCGGCGTCGCTTGCCGCAGCTGCTGATAAAAAACTTTGGTGTCGCGCCCATGTCGGTTTGCAAAATACTGCATGGTGCCAATACTCCACGCGCTTTGTAGTGTGCTAATAGTAAGGATCAGAATGACAGTGAGGCGCGCGCCGCGTCCGGTGTTGAAGAGAGTGACGATGCACCAAGCAACCATGAGCGCGTAAAACGGCGCAATACTCACCAGATAATTAAATGTTTTTACTCGAATCAACAAGGCAAACAGAATCGGAAACAAAACACTTGGGACTAACAGCCATAGCGCTTTGCGATACTGGTCGCGCGCCGCTTTTACGATGACCCACACAGTGGCAAGCGGCACACCGCCTACCAACATCCACAAACCGATCCGCATTAACGATTGAAGGTTGCGCACGCCTAAGTTGTAGCGCTGACCTTCCAACGCCAAATTTTGTAAATAGAATGCGGCGTTGAAGACATTGAACCGATCACCATACTGAGTTGTTTGCCCCACAAAATAATTCCAGTTTAACAGCGCAACCGCGATCCATATCAACCATACAACCCCTGCGCCGCCGACGATGAGACCCGTTGCCCGAAACAGTGTGCGCCGCTCGAACCACCCGTGATCCAGTAGATGGACAATCACTAATGCCGCGATCCAAAATGCGCCATACAGATGAGCCATGCCAGCGAATCCGGCGAGCAGCCCGCTCAGGAAATAATCGCGCCAAGCGTGTGTGCGGCGGGCGTGCATCCACATCAGGAGCGCGCTTAACCCCAACGGCGCAACCAAAATATCGTAGCGGGCTATGCGTGCCAGATCGATCAAAGGGATGCCACTGCCAAAGAGCCGGGTGCCGCTGACTGCCCACTGCCAAAACAACAACAAGAACATTGTCATCACTGCGGTGGTCGTGTTAGCGATTCGGCGGGCGAGGGCGAAACTTAGGACGAGAGTGATCGCGCCAAGCATCACCGGGATGATACGCATTTGCATGACGCCCACGCCGAAGAGCACTGCGCTTACGCCTTGCAGCACTGACATCAGCGGCATGAACTCAAAGTAGATGAATTCCATGCCGTTAAAACCGGCGAATAGATCGGAGCCATAGATGCCGCGCGTGAACAGCTTATAACCCGGCGAGAGTATCCACGGCTCGTCGGGATGCACGATGGGGAGTCGATCCAAATTCCAGATCGAGATCATCCAAAAGAACAAGAGGAAGATTAACGGTGCATGGCGTGTGAGGACAGAGCGGGTGGGGAGGTGAATAGTCACAAAAGACTTAATAGTTAACGGAATAAAAAGCCTCATCGCGCGATGAGGCTGATGGATAAATAGCTAAATACTGAACAGGATATTAGAAAAAACATTCCCGACGCTGCCGCCGAAAAGAAACAACAACGCCATCACAACCATCGCCACTAACACCATGATGAGCGCGTACTCAACTAGCCCTTGTCCTCTAGTGGTGTACATTTTCGCAACCTCCTTTCTGGCTAAACTATCGATGACTGCACATACCATTGAAGTATTGTAGAGAAAAAATGCTCTCGGCACAAGCACGAATTTTGTGGGATATAATCGCCGTAAATTACTGCGCGATGCGGAATACGCTCCCATATTTCGTATTGCGTATTCCGTTTAAAGGAGCGATGACATGAAAATTGCGTTAGTGGGTTTCGGCAACGTCGGCTCGGCGTTCATTGAGTTGTTATACGAACAACGTGAGCATCTGGCTAAACAATATAAATTCAAACCTAAAGTGATCGCCGTCATTGCGCGGCGTGGCACGGCGTTGAGCAAAACCGGTTTCAAGCGCGCCGCAGACGTTAAGTTTGATGGCAAGGCGATCCTCTATGAAAAAGCGATCCGTGATGCGGAAGTCATTGTCGAAGTGACTCCAACAGATGTGCAAACGGGCGGCATTGCCCTCGAACATTGTCGCGTTGCTTTGAAGATGGGCAAGCATGTTGTCACTGCAAACAAGGGACCGCTCGTCGTTGCTTATCGCGAGTTGGAAAAACTTGCGCGCCAGAAAAAAGTTCAACTGCGTTTTGAAGGCACGGTGATGGGCGGCATCCCTTCGATGATATTAGGACTCGATGTGATGTCTATCGCCAACATCCAAGAAGTGCGCGGCATCTTCAACAGCACCACAAATTTCATTTTGGCGGAGATGGAGTCGGGACGCACGTACGCCGACGCGCTCAAGACGGCGCAAGAGAGGGGTTATGCCGAAACGGATCCCACCGCAGATGTTGAAGGATGGGATGCGGCGGCGAAAGCGGCAATCATCGCTAACACCCTGATGGGCGGCGATCTGCGGATCAACGATGTGGATCGTGAAGGCATTACCAAGATCACGCCGCAGATGATCACGGACGCTAAAGAAAAAAACTCCCGTTGGAAATTGATCGCTAATGTGAAGCGGACTGACTCAGGTGTCACCGCCAGCGCGCGCCCGATGCTTTTATCTTATGACGACCCTCTGGCGCAAGTGAACGGCGCGGCGAGTGCGCTCACCTACTTCACCGATGTTCTCGCGCCGATCACGTTGATCGGTTCCGGCGCGGGCGGCAAGGCAACATCGTTTGCGCTGTTAACGGATTTGATCAGGATACACGTTGGCAACGGATGAAAACGGATGTAACGGATGCGCGTTCATCCGCTACACGCGAAGCGGTTACAAAATCCGTTGCCACTTTTCCGTCACATAACTCAAAACTTTCCCCGCCTTATCAACTTTCTCTTGATCCACTCCGATCAACGTGAAAACGATCTCCGGCTGATAACTATCCTCTGTGATGTCGCACGAGATCATCACCTTGTTTGGCAACAGCAGAGTTAAATAATCTCGATAGGCGTCGCCCCGCACGCCACCTTCGCCTTCACGATAGCTTTGTAACCCGTAGCCTTTTGAAGTTAAAAAATATCTGACATTGCCTTTAATGATCCCTTCGTTTGGAAGTGAGTCGGGCGAAGCGATTTTATTGAAGCACGCGGTTAAAACATTGGCGAGGGCGTAGACGTTAAACGTATGCGCGAATTTAAGTTGGCTGCGCGAGATTTTCTTTCGCGCGTGCAACGTGGCGTAACGTTTGTGAAATTTTTGGGTGAGCGGAGATTGAGTGCGAGAGGGCATAGAAAGTTAAGACCGACGCGGTCTTAAAGACCGCGTCGGTCTAATTTTTCAAGATCATCTCCGCCACTTTACGCAGCGACGTTTGATTATCTCTCGCCATCTTTTGCAAATGCTTGTGCGCCTCGTCTTCGCTCATGCCCTGCTTCATCAACACGCCTTTTGCTTTTTCAACGATCTTGCGCGTCTCAAGAGTCTCTTCGAGTTCATTGGTTTTGTTCACAAGTGATTGCGTTTCTTTGAATCGCTTAAGTGCAACTTGTATCGCCGCCGAAAGTTGCTTCTCGTCCACCGGCTTTATCAAATAACCTTGAATGGGCAGGTCGGACGCTTTTTCGATCAACTCTTGTTCGCCGAAAGCGGTGAGCAGCACAATTGGGGTGGGGCGAAATTTGTAGAGGGCGCGGGCGGCGTCGAGTCCATCGGTGAAGGGCATCTTGATGTCGAAGATGGCGAAGTCAAATTCTTTTTGATGCGCGACGCGCAACGCTTCGCGCCCGTCGGCGGTGAGGGTGACTTCGTAACCGAGTTCGGTCAGGATCGTTTTGAGCCCGAGACGGATGATCGACTCGTCATCGGCAACAAGAATTTTTAAT
>CAKKQG010000480.1:0-9203 GCA_919901875.1 Anaerolineales bacterium | reverse complement strand
TTGAGATCGTCGCGCACTAACGTCTCGACAATCTCTAAACCGAGTGATGATGGAATTTTGGATGGAAGCCCCACACCGTCATCTGTTACTGTGACCAGATATTTGCGCGGGTTGTGGGTCAAAGTGATGACAACTTTGCCACGAGTGCGATTCACGAAAGCATGTTCGAGCGCGTTCTGCAAAAGTTCGTTGACGACGAGTGCCAGTGATGTCGCGGCGCGCGATGGCAAGACGATAGCTTCGCCTTCCACACTGATCGCAATTTTCTTTTCAGGGGCGATCATGTTTTGCGCCGTCATGCGGGCGATGCGTTTAATCACATCCCGCACATCCACCAAGCGAAAACCTTGCTCCGATAAAACTTCATGCACGGCGGCAATAGATTGAATGCGATTGATGGATTGATGCAGAACATCTTTTGTGGTGAGTCCGTTGTCATCCGAGACTTGCATCCGCATCAGCATGGCAACCGTTTGCAAATTATTTTTGATGCGATGGTGCATTTCGCGCACGACGGCGGCGTTGGTGACGAGTCGCGCGTTCTCCAACGCCAGCGCAGTTTGATTGGCTAGTGTGGAGAACAAAGCAATTTGCTCTTTGCTAAATTTGCGCGGCTCGGCGGTGAAGCAGTTCAACACGCCGATCACTTTCTGGCGCACGATAAGCGGCACGGAGAGCATGGAGGCTAAACCTTCACGCTTGGCGAGAGCAGGGTTGATGTAACGTTTATCAGCGCGCACATCGTGAACGATGATCGCTTTTCCGGTTTTAGCGACTCTGCCGCTAATGCCTTCGCCTAAGGGAATCGGATCGCGCGGGGCGTACGCCCGATCCAATCTCTGCGCCGATCTCATCTCTAATTTGCCGCTCGCTTCATCTAATAAGAAGATCGAACACACGGCGGCGTTCATCACCTGCGCCGCCATCTTCGTTACTACATCTAACATCTCATTTAAGTAGATCGGCGATGTGACCGCTTCGCTGACGCGCGCCAATGTTGTCAACTCATTTAACTGCCGCGTCAAGTTATCGTAGAGTGCGGCTTTGTTCAACGCGCCTGCCGCCAGATCGCCGATGAGCGCCAGCAATTCAATTTCGTCTTCGGTGAAATCGTGCGCTTGTAGTGTTTGCACGTTCATCGCGCCAATGGTTTTGCCTTCGCTGATCATCGGCACGGCGAGCAATGATGAAAATTGTTTTTCGTCTGTCTCGTCCACAAACTTGAAGCGTGGATCGGTTTGCGCTTCACGGGCGAAGACGGGTTGGGTGTGAGTGACGGCATCCCCGGTGAGTCCTTCGCCGATGTGCAGGGTGGCGCGCCCCACCGACCGTTTCGCCAATCCGGTTGAGGCGCGTAATCTCAAAGTTTCTTGATCGGGATCGAGCAGGTAGATCGTGCAAGAGTCCACGCCCATCACTTCGGTGGTTTTGTGGGCGATGAGGTCGAGCGTGGTGTCGAGATCGCTGGCGGCAGAAATGGCGCGGGCGATCTCGCGGAGGGGGGACAGACCGATGGGAGGCACAAAAGGATTATAATATGCTCATGGCGTTAGCACCTTCTCTACCAAAATATGTAAACGCTTCCTCAAAACGAATCACTTTGCAGGAATTTTGGTCTATTCCTGAAGGCCCGCCAAACTATGAATTTGAAGATGGGGAGTTGATCGAAATGGTCAGTCCAAATGATCGTCATCAAGATGTGTTAGGCGCGCTTTATACGGCGTTGCGATCCTTTTTGCTCAAAGAAAAGTTGGGCAAGTTGTGGTTGGAACTGGATGTGCATTTGCCTAACGTGCGTCATGTGTATATCCCTGATTTAGTCTTTCTCGCTACAGATCATCTGAATCTTTTATCTAAAGAAGATGGCAAGATACATGGCGTGCCTGATTTAGTGGTGGAAATTTCATCGCCCTCTACGCAACGCAAGGATCGCACTAAAAAGAAAAACACTTACTTTCAAGCGGGCGTGACTTGGTATTGGATGGTGGATGCAGTAGATTTGACGATTGAGGAATGTAAATGGACTCCAGAGGGTTATCTGATCGCGCAAAGTATTGCGGCAGGTGAACCTTTTACGCCCAAACTTTTCCCTACCCTTACTTTCAATTTGGCGGATTTGATGGGCGAGGAGTTCGTGGACGAGGAATGACTTGTAGCAAGTTCCCACAAGTTTTTAGTCAACTTCGCCCTAGACAATATTTTGTGAAGCAAGTAAGATGTGTCCAATGATTTACTTTGTTCGTCGTGGCAGCCGTCGTATTAACCCCAAACCATAAGGTCAGGTCGGCTGTTGGCGTGTGCGCGGATATTTTTGAGATGATAAGCCCTCTGAACCTTAGAGGGCTTTTTTGTTGCATTTACCAATCACAATTTCACAAGGAGTGTCGTTATGACAAAACACAAAGATATAAAAAAGATCGTGCTGGCATATTCGGGCGGGTTGGATACGTCGGTCATCGTGCCGTGGCTTAAGGAGCATTATCCGGGTGTGGAAGTGGTGTGCTTCTGTGCCAACATCGGTCAACGCGAAGATTTGAGCGGCGTGCCGAATAAAGCGATTGCTTCTGGCGCGAGCAAGTGCGTGGTGAAAGATTTGCGCGAAGAGTTTGCTAAAGATTATCTCTTCAAGTTGTTGAAGTCGGGCGCGGTGTATGAAAATAAATATCTGCTGGGAACGTCGGTGGCGCGGCCTCTGATTGCGACTCATCAGGTGCATGTCGCCGAAGCTGAGGGTGCGGATGCCGTCGCGCATGGGGCGACGGGCAAAGGCAACGATCAGGTTCGCTTTGAGTTGACGTTCACCGCGTTGAATCCGCGACTCAAAGTGATCGCCCCTTGGCGCGAGTGGGAGATTCGATCTCGGGAAGATGCGATTGCTTACGCCAAGAAACACAACGTGCCTGTAACTGCCACCGTCAAATCTATTTATAGCCGCGACGAAAACTTGTGGCATCTCTCACACGAAGGCGGCATTCTGGAGAACCCGGCGCAAGAACCGGAAGAGGCGATGTATCAATGGAGCGTCTCGCCCGAAGAAGCGCCTGACAAACCTGAATACGTTGAAGTGACGTTTGCCAGTGGCGAGCCTATTGCGGTGAACGGACAAAAAATGTCGGCGGCTTCGATCATTGAACGCTTGAATGATATTGGCAGTCCACATGGGGTAGGGCGCGTTGATCTGGTTGAGAATCGTTTGGTGGGCATGAAGTCACACGGCGTGTATGAAACTCCGGGCGGATCGATCTTGGTGGCGGCGCATCGCGAGCTCGAATCGATCTGCTTGGATCGAGAGACGATGCACTACAAACAAATCTTGGCGTTGAAGTATGCCGATCTGGTTTACAACGGGCAGTGGTATACGCCGTTGCGCGAAGCGTTGGATGCGTTCATTGATTCGACTCAACAAACAGTGGATGGCACAGTGAAGCTCAAGCTTTATAAGGGCAACATCATCAGCGCCGGACGCTGGAGCAACAACTCAATGTATCGTGAAGACTTTGCGACCTTTGGCAAAGAGGACGTCTACGATCAATCGGACGCGGAAGGTTTCATCACGCTCTTCGGTTTGCCGATGAAGGTTCACGCTATGATGGATATTGCGGCGCAAGGGCAGACGCGATACAACGCGCCGGACTATTCTAAATTCAAAAGAGATTAGAGATCGGCAATTGCTGATTGTTGATTGCTGATTGCTGATTGGGTCAGTCACAATCGAAAATCAAAAATCAGAAATCAAAAATGAAATTGTGGGGCGGACGGTTTGAAGGCGACATCGATCCATTGGCGATGCAATTGAACGCATCTATTAACATTGATAAGCGAATGTGGGATGTTGACATTCGCGGCAGTGTCGCTTGGGCGCGGGCATTGGCGAAAGCAAGCGTGATCACCAAAGCCGAAGCGAATGAAATGTGCGCGGGCTTGCAGGCGGTGTGGAGTGAATTCAACACGGGCGAATTTAAAATCGTCACGGGTGATGAAGATATTCACACGGCGGTTGAACGCCGACTCGGTGAGATCATCGGCGCGACGGCGGGCAAGCTGCACACCGGACGAAGCCGCAACGATCAGGTGGCGACAGATTTTCGTTTGTGGATGATCGAAGCGATTGATCTTGTGATTAAGCGAGTCGATCTTTTGCAAGACTCGCTCATCGCCAAAGCTGAAGCCGAGTTCGATGTCATCCTTCCCGGTTATACACATACGCAACGGGCGCAGCCGATTCTCTTCAGCCATTGGTTGATGAGTCACTTTTGGGCGTTGGAGAGAGATCGGGAACGGTTGAGGCAAACGCGGGCGCGGACGGCGTCACTGCCGCTTGGGGCGGCGGCACTCGCCGGAACTGCGTATCCCATTGATCGAGTCGCGCTCGCGCACGATCTTGGTTTCGTCATCGCCGCGCCAAATAGTTTGGATGCGATTGGTGATCGTGACTTCGCCGTTGAATTTCTTTTCGACGCCGCGCTCATCGGTTCGCACTTGAGTCGACTCGCCGACGCGCTCATTCTTTATTCCACTTCGGAATTTAATTTTGTGGAGATGAGCGATGCCTATTCGACGGGATCGAGTTTGATGCCGCAGAAAAAAAATGCGGATATGCTCGAACTGGCGCGCGGCAAAGCGGGGACGCTGCTCGGATATTTAACTGGATTGATGGCGACTCTCAAGGGGCTGCCGTCAGCCTACGATAAAGACCTGCAGGAGGACAAAGCACCGGTGTTCGCTGCCTTCGACACGCTCGATGTGATGCTGCCGGTGATCGCGGGAACGATCACGACGATGAAGGTGAATCGCGGGCGGATGCTGAAAGCGGTAGACGCCAGTTTGTTGGCGACGGACTTGGCAGATTATTTGGTGAAGCGCGGCGTTCCGTTTCGGCAGGCGCACGGGATCGTCGGCCGCGCGGTGCGGCTGGCGGCTGACGCGGCGGTGGGGATCGATCAATTAAGTCTGAGTCAGTTGAAGTCGTTGAGCGAGTCGTTTGATCAGGATGTGCGATCTGTTTTTGATCCACGCCTGGCGTTGACGATGCGCGACGGAATCGGCGCGACAGGTTTCGAGTCGGTGCGCCGACAGATCGAGTCGGCGAAACAGATTCGAGTCATTGACGAATCTCATGGTGACGATTATTATTGGCACCGTCGTCAGATTGAACGAGCGAAGATCATGCAAGATGCCTCATGAGCGATCTGACAATGTGTGCTAACCTTTACGCCGATGTTCAAAGAAATTTTTCCCAAACGCGAACCGCAACGTCAACCGAAGTGCCCTGTTGGGTCTCGGCTGTTTTGACTTGCGCCAATGTCGTTCTTAAGTCAAAATAATTTGAGACCCTTCGTGGAGAAGGGTCTCTCTTTTTTCAGAAAGGAAAACTAAAATGGCAACGTGTCCTGAATGCGAAGGTGCGATCAACTTGAAAGACGATGTTCAACAAGGCGAGATCGTCGTCTGCGGTGATTGCGGCGTTGATCTCGAAGTGATCAGCATCACGCCTACCATTACGTTGGCGCTCGCGCCACAAGAAGCTGAAGATTGGGGCGAATAGGAAATGACCAATGACAAATGGCGAATGACAAAAAAAGAGTCATTCGTCATTTGTTTTGTTGGACGGCGTCATTGCGGGTCGCGTTAAGACCGACGTGCTTCGCAAAACCGCGTCGGTCTGCCGGCAACGGATTACTCGCAGTGACAAGGTGAGGTGTCTGGATGAAGATTGGGGTTATCTTGTCGCGCGTTCGCGTGGAAGAGAAGTGGTTGTTTGAAGCGTTAGATAAACGCGGACTCGACTATGACCGTTTGGATGATCGCGAGATCAAATTTAATTTTGCTGTGCCGGACGAGTGGAAGAAATACGACGTGGTGCTGGAGCGCAGCTTATCATTCGGACGCGGACTGTATGCCTGCAAAGTGCTGAACTCGCTTGGGGTGCCGACGGTGAACATGGCAACGGTGGGCGAGATATGCGGCGACAAACTTTCGACGACGGCGATGCTGCATCAATGTAATGTGCCGCAGCCCAATGTGCGTTTAGCCTTCACGCCCGAAAGCGCGTTGGCAGCGATTGAGGAGATGGGCTATCCCGTTGTGTTGAAGCCGGTCGTTGGATCGTGGGGACGGTTAGTATCCAAGATCAATGATCGCGAATCGGCGGAAGCGATTCTGGAACACCGCGAAGTGTTGGGCAATTATCAGCAGCAAATTTTTTATATTCAAGAATACGTGAAGAAGCCCGGACGTGACATCCGCGCCTTTGTTGTGGGTGATGAAACGATCGCGGCGATCTATCGCACGTCATCACATTGGATCACCAACACCGCGCGCGGCGGCGTGGGCACCAACTGCCCCGTCACGCCTGACCTCAACAAAATTTGCGTGGAGGCGGCGCACGCGGTGGGTAGCGGCGTATTGGCGGTGGATGTGTTAGAGGATGAGGATCGCGGCTTTTTGATCAACGAGATCAATCACACGATGGAGTTTCATTCGAGCGTCCCGGCAACGGGGATTGATATTCCGGGCAAGGTGATTGAGTATGTGGTGAAGGTAGGAAGTAAATAGGTAAACAAGTAGACAAGTAATCAGTTATCAGTGAGCAGTAACTGATTACTGACAACTGATAACTGATTACTGCCTTGAATGACAAAACTTCGTGTTGGCATCTACAGCGCCTCAGGCTACACCGGCGGAGAGCTTCTCCGCATTTTGTTGTTCCATCCAAACGTGGAAGTGACACAAGCGATCTCGCAGAGTCACGCGGGTGAATTCGTATATCAATCGCATCCCAACCTTCGCAAACGAACACAATTGCAGTTTACGAGCCGCGATGCCTTGCAGGAATGCGATGTTTTGTTTTTGTGCGCGCCGCATGGCGAATCGCAAAAGCAGATCGATCACTTCGCCAAGTTCGCGCCGAAGATTGTTGATCTCTCGGCAGACTTTCGTTTGAAGGATACGAAGCTCTACGAAAAATGGTACGGGCATCCGCACGCCGCGCCGCAGTGGTTGAGCAAGTTTGTGTATGGCTTGCCCGAATTGCAGCGTGAAGCGATGAAGACGGCGAACTATATTAGCGGCGTGGGTTGTAATGCTACTGTCTCTAATCTTGCCTTGCTTCCATTAGTTAAGGCGGGTTTGCTTGATGCAACCAAACCGATCATCGTCGACATCAAGACCGGATCATCGGAAGGCGGCGCGACGGTGAATGCGGGTTCGCATCATCCTGAAAAGAGTCACTCGGTGCGAGCGTATGCGCCCACCGGTCATCGTCACACGGCAGAAGTAATTCAAGAGTTGGGACTGCGTGATGTTCACTTAAGCATGACGGCGGTTGAACTGGTGCGCGGCGTCTTGGGCGCGGCGCACGCTTTCGTCAAACCAGGCACAACGGAAAAAGATTTGTGGAAAGCGTATCGCGCAACCTACAAAGATGAGCCGTTTGTGCGAATCGTCAAAGATAAAACCGGAATCCATCGCGTGCCAGATCCAAAAATTTTGGCGGGCTCAAATTATGCCGATGTCGGCTTCGATCTCGATCCCGACTCGGGGCGTGTGGTTTCATTGGCGGCGATTGACAATCTAATGAAGGGCGCCTCGGGCAGTGCGGTGCAGGCGATGAATGTGATGTGCGGCTTTGAGGAGACGGCGGGGTTGGAGTTTACGGGGTTGCATCCTATTTAATTTCTGATTGGGGATTTCTGATTTCTGATTGATCGTAAGGTTGAAATTGTTTTAGGTGCTTGGAGAGTCGAATGACAGCAGATGAATTGAAGAAGCGAACTAAACAATTTGGTTTGAGGTGTATCAAGGTCGTTGAATCATTACCGAATACCAAGACCGCTGATGTATTAGGTAGACAGTTATTGAGATCGGCAACTTCGGTTGGGGCTAATTATCGTTCTGCATGTCGTGGACGTTCAAAGCCAGATTTCATTTCGAAAGTTGGTATAGCAATTGAAGAGGCCGACGAATCGTTATATTGGTTAGAGATAATTACGGAATCAGGTTTATTGCCTGATAAACAACTTTCTGAATTGATGAAGGAAGGCGATGAAATTGTGGCTATCCTAACCGCTTCTTCGCAAACCGCGAAACGCAACCTTGAGACAATCAGCAATCAGAAATCGAAAATCAGAAATTCTAAGTGAGTAAATTATGATTGTCGTAAAAATAGGTGGCGTCACCGGCGTCAATATAGATGCTGTGATCGGTGACATTGCTGACCAGATCAAAGCAGGACAAAAAATGGTCGTCGTTCACGGCGGCTCGGGTGAGACGAATGCGATCTCGGAGCAACTCGGTCATCCGCCCAGATTCGTCACGTCGCCATCAGGGTTTACGTCGCGTTATACGGATCGCACCACGCTTGAAATTTTTGCGATGGTCACCTCGGGCAAGATCAACACGTTGCTCGTCGAGCGTTTGCAAAAGTTGGGCGTGAATGCCTTTGGTCTTTCGGGCGTGGACGGGCGCGTGATGGTGGCGAAACGCAAAGAGGCGATTCGGATTGTGGAGAATGGCAAGCAGAGAATGTTGCGCGATGACTTCACGGGGAAAATTGAAGAAGTGAATAGCAAGTTGTTGATGATGCTGCTTGATGCCGGATACACTCCGGTGATCGCACCCCTCGCCATCTCTTACGAAGGTGACGCCGTCAACGTGGATGCCGACCGCGCGGCGGCGATGGTGGCGGGTGCAGTGAAAGCTGAACAGTTGATCATCCTCTCCAACGTGCCGGGCTTGTTGCGTCAGTTCCCCGATGAGAGTACATTGATTACACACATTGATAAAGCGAAGGTCGAACAGTCGCTAGAGTTCGCCGAAGGACGCATGAAGAAAAAAGTATTGGGCGCGAGTGAAGCGACGCAATTAGGTGTGGCAAAAGTTGTTTTCGCTGATGGGCGCGTTGATAAACCGGTTGCGAATGCATTGGCGGGTAAGGGGACTGTTATATCGTGAAAGGGTTGAAGGGGATGAAGGGGTGAAAAGGTGAACAGGTGAGTTTGTAAACGGAATCAGGTTTGAGTTCAGAAAAAGATTTATCAGCGGATTAGATTTTCAAACATTTACGCAAGCGGTCAAACGAAACTGTGAACAATCAGCAATCAGAAACCCAAAAATGAAAATCCAAGAACTCGAAAACCAATACACTTCTGGGCTTTATACCAAACGACCCATCGCCATTGTGCGCGGAGTCGGCGCGCATTTGT
>CAKKQG010000479.1 GCA_919901875.1 Anaerolineales bacterium | reverse complement strand
GGATTCGCCGCCAGCGCTTCTTCAATATCGCGTGGCCATACTTGGAAGCCGCCGATCTTGATCAATTCCTTCTTGCGATCCACGATGAAGAAATATCCATCTTCATCCATGCGGGCAATATCGCCGGTGAAGAGCCACGGCTTGCCGCCATCGCCCAGATCGCGCAATGAGTTTTGAGTCTCGGTGGGCATGTTGTGATAGCCCCACATCACTTGCGGACCGCGCACGATCAACTCGCCTATTTCGCCCATAGCCATTTCGGTTTTGCCATCATCCAGATCAACGAGTTTCACATCCATATCCGGCAGAGGCATCCCGATTGAACCGTCTTTGTTCTTTCCGCCAAATGGATTGCAATGGCTGGCGGTCGGCACTTCCGACATGCCGAACCCTTCAAAGACTGTGCCGCCAGATAGCGATTCAAATTTCGTTTTGGTGTCGAGCAACAACGGCGCTGAACCGCTGATGCAGGCTTTGATGGATTTGAGATCCACTTTGCCTGCCGCCACGTCGGGATGATTGTTAATCGCGTTGTAAAGTCGCGGCACCGCCGGGAACAGAGTCGGTTTATATTTATTGATGTTGGCAAATAAATCTTTGAGATCACGCGCGTCGGGGATCATCACCATCGGGTTAGCCGTCGCCACCGAGAACGACATACCGGCGATCATGCCATAGACATGAAAGAGCGGGATAGCCATCATCATGACCTCACCGGCTACTTTCATCCCGACCAGCCACGCCTGCAGCTGCATGGCATTGGCGATGATGTTGCGATGCAATGCTACCGCCGCTTTGGGGGTGCCGGTGGTGCCGCCACTGTATTGAAACAGCGCGCGGTCTTCGCCCGTCACTGTAACCTTAGGACGATCCGACGGTTTGAACTTGGCCAGAAGGTCTTTCAAAAACACATCGCCTTCACGCAGTTCAACGTGATGCCCTTCCTTCTTCTCTTTGGCAATGCTGAACAACAAGCCCAGCAAAGGCGGCAGCGCCTCTTTGACATTGGTCACGATCACTTTCTTCAACTTCGTTTTGCCGCGCGCTTCGTTGATGGTGTTATAGAACTTGCTCATCACCAGCACCACGCCGATCTCGGCGTCGTTCAACGGAGTGACCAGTTCAGCAGCGGGGTAGGTCGGGTTCATTGCCACCACCACACCACCGGCTTTAAGGATGGCATAAAACGCCAGCACGAACTGTGGAATGTTCGGCATCATGATCCCGACTCGATCACCTTTTTTAACTCCGAGGCTCGCCAAGCCTGCGGCGAGTTGATCGGTCATGTCATTCATTTGTTTATAGGTGATAGTCGCGCCTTTAAAAATTGTGCAGGGCGCGTCGGGGTGCTTGCGCGCCGAGTCTTCTAACATCTTGAAGATCGGGTCTTGCGTGGGATACGGTTCTAACGTGTGAGGCACACCGGGGGCGTAGTTCTTAAGCCAAGGTTTTGCAGACATTATCTTTTATCCCTTTCGAATGATGAGATTTTATTGATGACTAAGACGATTATGAATGAGTCATCCAATAGAGTCAATAGGGTTTACCAAAGACACTTCGTGTCTAAATTAGTCAAGTTCCTTCTCTAGAATCTGGCGCATGGCATCTTTGCGCGCCGCGCCGCCCAACAACTCCAGCCGCCGCACGCCGAGCGGGTCAATGTCGTCACGAAGTAGCCGCACCTCTTCAACGGTAGGCGGTTCGGTCTCGGCACACTGTTGCGCGACCTCGACGGCAAAACCTGTCTTTGCCTTGATCCGCTCCAACGTTTCGCCCGGATGAATCGAGATGGCGCGCATCACACCATCCGCAAAATCAAACTGCCCCAGATCGGTGATGAGGTAATGCGGACCCTTGCCAAGTTTTCGATTCGGATTGTGACCCATACCCGAAAGAAAATCGAGTTGAGGGACAAAGGTGACTTTGGAATGGCGCGGCACGTATAAATAAATTTGATCGGATAAGACCGTCACATCGGGGATGCCGCCACTGCCGGGCATCCTCATTCGCGGTTTAGCATAGTTCGCGCCAAAGGCGATGTTGTTAGAGTTGCCGCATTGATCCATTTGCCCCGGGCGAAAAAATTCTTTCGGCGCGAGTCGCGGCAGCAATTCGGTGGCGGCGCGGGCGAATCCAAAACTGGTGATTGCTTTATCGAGCCACAACGATTCGATCTTCGACAACCCCAACGGCGCCCAATCTTGGCACACGCCCTGCCCAATCGCCGAAGCGAAATACAAATTTGGGGCGTGGGTGCACTTCGCCAAAATATATCCGGCGGCGACCAGCGGCGTGGCGATACCCTGCGCCACTATGTCGCCCTCTTTAATTTGGCGTGAGATGCAGACGGAGATTAATTCATCTATAGTGAAGTCGGAAGATTTATTCATATGCCAAACTTTGCTGCACACTAATCTGCGTCGCGCTGCGGGCGGGCAGCCAACTGGCAACTAAGGATAGCACCACGATAATAGCCAACCACATCCACACGCCCTCAATTGAATAAATGTAGAAGAATGGGAATTTTAACGCGTCGCCCAATACCTTCACAAAATATTGCGCGGCGATCATGCTCAATGGGATTGCTTGAATCCAGCTCAACAAGCCCAACATTAAACCTTCACCCATGAAGATGAAAGCGATGTCGTTGGAAGAAGCTCCCACTGCCCGCATCACGCCGATCTCGCGTTTGCGTTCCATGACATTAATCGAAAGTGTGCCGGAGAGCCCGATGCTTCCCACAATCGCCACCAAGAGAGTCATGGTTTGCAGCAGCCCGCCGATAAGCGCCCAGATCACGCCGCTCAATTCCTCGTTCTCCTTTTGCCCGCTTGCCAAAACCACGTCAATCTTTTGTTGAGCAAAATAATTTTCCATATATTTTTTCACTGCGTCTTGCGTGGCGCGCGTGTTGCTTTTCGTTTTGATCAACGCCACCGTGCCGCGCCCGGCTTGATGGATGTCGGCGTTCAACAACTCTTGCCGCACAAATGCCGTGTTCTGCCCCCCGCCCACGCCAATATCAAATATCAAACCCACAATCGTCCACG
>CAKKQG010000478.1 GCA_919901875.1 Anaerolineales bacterium | reverse complement strand
AAGACAAACGAGTCATTGCCACTGCCGCCAATTAGATTCTCAACATTGCTCTGCGTGTGTGTTGCGTTGTTTGTGCCGTCAGTTACGGTGACGCTGCCGAGCGTGAAGGTCAGGTTCGCTGTGACGGATAAGAAGTCAAGCGTGTCATTGCCGCCGCTTGCCGCTTCGACGATGGTGTCATTCGCGCCAAAGCCATTAGCAAAGATGTATGTGTCGTCACCACCAAGACCGGTCATCGTGTCGCTGTCGCCGTTTCCAGTGATGACGTTGTTCGCATCGTCGCCAGTCAGTGAGTCATTCGCGCTTCCGCCGGTGATGTTGTTCATGCCGAAGACGCTGGTGAATCCTGTCGCTGTATTCGTGCTGAGATTCACCGTGACGCTGGTGTTGAACGCGCTGTAGATCAACAGGTCAACCGCGCTGCCACCGTTGAGCGTATCAACCTGCGAGAAGGCGAGTGTCCCTTCGGCTGCGCTCAGGGCAAGGTTGGTGCTGACATAATTGCCGCTCATTGTGCCAGAGATGTTCCACGTTGAGTCGGCGTTCAAACCCGTGAGCGTATCAACGGCTGTGCCGCCGACGATGGCGTTGATGTTGTTGAAGCCAGAGGCGATTCCGTTGACTGTGCCGTTGAAGCCATCCACGCCGCCGAGTGACATGAGGGCGAAGTTGCGCGTTGATGTGTAAGGCGCGAAGCTGAGTGTGTCGTTGCCGCCGTTGCCGTTGACGCTGCCACTGAGTGTGGCGTTGTCGGCGAAGGTGAAGCTGTCCGCGCCGCCTAAGCCGATGAGTGAATCGATCTTGGCGAAGTAGAGCGTGTTGGTGCTGACGTATTGTCCGAAGGTCGGGAAGACGTTGATCGTCCACGCGCTATCGGCGCTGAGTCCGGTCAGTGAGTCAATGGCGTTGTTGCCGATGATCTCATTAACGTTGCTGAAGCCGTTGGTGAGAGACGATTCTGTTCCGTTGAAGCCGTCTACGCTACCCGCGCTGGTGAGAAGAACAGAGATTGGAGATTGGAGATTAGAGTAGTCGAGAGTGTCGCGTCCGGCTTCGCCGTTGAATGAACCTGTCAGCGTTGCGCCGTCGTTGAAGATAACGTAATCCTCATCACCGCCGCCTTTGAGATTTTCTGTTTGAGAATCTGTAATTACAAAGACATCATTCGTGCTGCCGCCTTGCAGTGTCTCGAAGCCAACGAAGTTCATCACCTGCAACCCAGAGAGATCACCCGTCGTGAGCGCGGTGGTGGTCGTAGCAACCGTGCGGCGCGTGGTGTGGTTGGTGTTATCAAACGTGATCGCGTTGATGGCGGTGTAAGTATTCGTGCCGTCTACATCCCAACGCGCGTCGGCGTTGAGTCCGTTCCATGTATCTGTCGCCGCGCTACTGCCGAGAATTGTCTCGACGTTGTCGAAGGTCGCGCTAATGCCTGTCGCCGTTCCGCTGAAGCCGTCGGTGCTACCTAAGGCGTTGAGGGTGACAATGCGTGCGGTGGTGTAACGAGAGAAGTCCAAGGTGTCGTCGTCGGCGCCACCGTCGAACATGCCCGTGAGGGTGGCGTTATCGT
>CAKKQG010000477.1 GCA_919901875.1 Anaerolineales bacterium | reverse complement strand
GCCTCGCCGCTCTCGCTGGCGCAAGCCGAAAAAGATTTGGCGCAAGCCAAAGATGCTTTGGACAAAGCGCAGGACGATTTGAGCAATTTGATCAACCCTGATCTGGATTATTACCAACGCCAACTTAATAAGGCGCAAGATGCTCTGAACTCGGCGCAAGAGCAAACGACGGTGAACGACATCGGTCTGATCAGCGCGAATTTAAAAACGGCGCGCGACCTGTTGAAGAAATTCAACGACGACGTGATCAAAGAAACGATGGACGCGATTCAATCGTGTGTCACGGTTCAACCTTGTCCCGATAAACAAGTGGTGTGGTTGGGGAAGGGAATGAAATTACAAGACGCTCGCGATATTTATACGGGCGTGGCGAACAACGTCAAAGTGTTAGAGCTGCAACTGACGCAAGCCGGACGCGCCAATCAGATCGCTCTCGACGATACCAAGAAGCGACTCGACGACGCCAAGATAAATTACAACGACGCCAAGAGCCCCGACTCGCTGAAAGTGTCTATTGCTAAAAGCAATGTGGATGTGGCAAAGGGGCGTGTGGCGGATGCTCAACGCAATTACGATAAGGTGAAGAACGGGGTTGACCCTGACAAATTGGCTTCGGCGAAAGCGCGCGTGGAAAGCGCCAAGGCGAGTCTGGCTTCGGCGAAGGCGGCTTACGAATCAGATCGCATGAGGAACGCCCAAGCGCAGCTTGATGTGGCACAAGCTGCCGTAAAAATTTTAGATGTGCAAATTTCTAAACTCAGTTTAACCGCGCCGGTGGCTGGCACGATTCTCTCGCGCGCAGTGGAGCCCGGCGAGTTCGTCTCGCCCGGCGCCAGCCTGTTCGTCATCGCCGATCTAAATCGACTTAAAATTACCGTCTACGTTCCCGAAGATCGTTACGGTCAAATCAAACTTGAACAAAAGGCGACTGTCAGCGTGGATTCATTCCCGGACCAAACATTCGTCGCCGTAGTGACTCACATCGCCAACCGCGCCGAGTTCACGCCGCGCAACGTGCAAACGGCGGAGGGACGCAAGATGACGGTATTCGCTATCAAACTCTCGATTGAGAATCCGGACGGCAAGTTGAAGCCCGGTATGCCGGCGGATGTGACGTTTAGTAAATAGAGATTAGAGATTGGAGATTCAGCCTCCAATCTCCAATCTCCAATCTCCATGACTATTCTTATCGAAGCCCACGATCTCCACAAACACTTCGGCGCGAACCATGCGGTGAATGGCGTGTGCCTGAATGTGAATGAGGGTGAAGCCTACGGTCTGGTAGGTCCCGATGGCGCAGGCAAAACCACGACCATGCGTTTGCTCGTTGGCGCGTTGACCAGCGCCGGTGGCAGCGTGACTATCGCCGGACACGATCTGCGCTCGCATGGAGAAGAAGCGCGCTCGGTGATCGGTTATCTGGCGCAGCGATTCAGCCTCTACGTCGATCTCACCGTGATCGAAAACTTGCGCTTCTTCGGTGAAGTGCGCGGCGTAGCGCGCAATGAAATTGCCACCCGATCTGCCGAACTATTAAAGTTTGTTGGCTTGAATGGATTCGAAGATCGACTCGCCGGAAATTTATCCGGCGGGATGAAACAAAAACTTGGGCTGGCTACCGCGCTGGTGCATCGCCCGCGCGTGCTGCTGCTCGACGAGCCCACCGGCGGAGTGGACCCGGTGACGCGCCAAGATTTTTGGCAGCTTATCATGCGCTTGCTCGCTGACGGTGTGGCGGTCATCGTCAGCACGCCGTATATGGATGAAGCAGAACGCTGCAACCGTCTCGGCTTCATGTATAGCGGGCGCATTTTGCTCGAAGGCTCGCCGCGCGAGTTGACCTCAGCCCTCAAAGATCATGTTCTGGAATTAATGGCTTCGCCAAAAGATAAAGCGCGTGTGATCACGATCAAAGATGAAGATGTGGAAGACGCCATTGTGTTTGGTGATCGGCTCCACCTGCGCGTGCGCGATCGCGAATCGGTATTGAAGCGGCTGCCCGCCGCGCTTGCCGCCGACGGCGTCACCGTGAATCGTTTGCGTCCCATCGCGCCGAGTCTCGAAGATGTCTTCATCTCATTGTTAGAAAAAGCGAAGGCGGCGTGATGTCGGACGTTGTGATCCGTGTTGATAATCTTGTAAAAAAATTTGGTGACTTCACTGCCGTCAACAACATTTCGTTTGAAGTGCAGCAGGGCGAAGTGTTTGGCTATTTGGGTCCCAACGGCAGTGGCAAGACGACCACTATGCGGATGCTGCTCGGGTTGATTCAACCGACAGCCGGTCACGCCTCAGTTTTCGGATTCGACTGTGTGAGCGAAACTGAAAAGATTCGCCCGCGCGTGGGTTACATGAGCCAGAAGTTTGCGTTGTACGAAGAACTGACGGTGCGCGAGAATTTAGTTTTTTACGCCGGCGTGTATGGGATGCGCCCCGACGAGTATCGCCCGCGCGTGAGTGAATTGATTGAGACGATTAACTTGGGTGGACGCGAGAATGATCGCGCCGGACAAATTTCCGGCGGATGGCGACAGCGACTGGCGTTGGGCATTGCTTTGGTGCATCAACCCAAACTTTTATTTTTAGATGAACCGACGAGCGGCGTAGACCCGGCGGCGCGGCGCGAGTTTTGGGATTTGATCTACACCTTGGCAGAACAAGGCACAACGGTTTTTGTCAGCACGCATTACATGGACGAAGCCGAACACTGCGGGCGACTCGGCATTATGTTTCAAGGACAGATCATGGCAATGGATACACCCGAAGCATTGAAGCAGACGAAAATTAAGGGCGCGGCGTGGAACATTGTCACCACTCCACTCATCCCCGCGCTTGAATCGTTGACGACGACTCACGGTGTGCATCGCGCCGGATTGCTTGGCGATCATCTGCACGCCATCACTGATCGCGGCGCGCATACGATGGACTCGTTGCGGCGCGTGTTAAACGAACGTGGTTTTGTAAATGCGCTTGTGGAAGAAACAGA
>CAKKQG010000476.1 GCA_919901875.1 Anaerolineales bacterium | reverse complement strand
TTTTCTCTATGGAGCGACCCGACGTATTCGGAGTGTAAGCGAACACATAGTAAGCAGCGCCTAGGATGATCGCCAACACGACCCCGCTCCAACGGAGCGTTTTTAACCAATCGGAGTCTTCATACATTTATCGTTACGCGTTCAAACGCCTCGCTGGAGAATGTGAGCGAGTTCGCAACCACACGATACTTGGCAGAGCAATGGCAAGCATCATCAGCGCGATTATTTGCGATTGCGTTAACCCCAGCGCCAAAATTTGATACGAACTGGTAAACGCCAGCAAGAAACGTTCAAGGCTGTAAAGCGTAAGGTAAACAAGGAACAAGAGTCCGTCCGACCAATTCTTTTTACGCAGTTGCCACAGCAGCGCAAAGATTCCAAGATTGGCGATGATTTCATACACCGGCATCGGCGTATAGTACACACCCAACTGCGGCACCATCGCGTTTGGACTGGTGTAGGCAAAACCGAAGGGACCTGTCGTGGGTCTGCCCATCGCATCGCCGGTGATGATGCAAGCGACTCGCCCGATCGCCTGCGCCAGCACGAGTCCGGGCGCGGTGGCGTCTAACAGGCGCGGCAGCCGCCACCCGCGTCGCCAGGCCAAAATGCCGAGGGCGATCAAGCCGCCGATCACCCCACCCCAGATCGCCAAACCGCCTTCCCAAATATACAGCGCGCGAATCGGATCCGCCGCAAACATATCCGACCAATGATCCAGTACATGAAAAATGCGCGCGCCGATCAAGCCGCCCAACACAACCCACAACGCGCCATCGTAAACATCTTCCTTCTTGAATCCTTTGCGTGCCGCTTCGCGTGCGGTGAGCCAGATCCCTACGAGAATAGCAACTAACACGATCACGCTGTACCAGCGGATCATGAAATGTCCAATGCTAAAGATAATCGGGTCAATACTAATTGTGATCATTCAAAACATCCTCTAAATTTTAAGTAACTCCTCAGGCGTCATTGCGAGGAGCGTTCTTTGCGACGAAGCAATCTCAAAGCGTGACCGAGATTGCTTTCCGCTCCGCGAAGAACGCTCGCAATGACGGAGTGGTTGATTAGTTATCATTTTAAAATGAGAGGGCGGCTCGCTCGTTTGGCGCAACCGCCCTTGATCGAAGCAACAATCTAATGATGATGTTCCTTATGTTGTTCTTCCTTCTTGCCAGCAAATTTCTCCGGCTCTTTATCAAACGCTTTCTTGCAACCAGCTGAACAGAAATAGTAAGTTGTTCCTTTATGTTCGGATTTAGCGGCAGCGGTCTTCTCCTCTACGTCCATGCCGCACACAACATCTTTTGCCATTGCCATTCACCTCCTTTCAACGGAAGAATAAGACATATACCAGCACGCTGAACATAGCCAACATGACGAGCAGAATCCCTTGCCCAATGGGGTTGCTTGCCATCATTGCCGTGCCTTGCATTACACCCATCGTACATGCGCCGCCGACAAATGTCAGATCAAGCGCGACCTGAATGACGACGAGAACGACGGCGGCAATGCCAATAAAAAGAAACGCCGGGATGTTCATGAGATTCTCCTTTTCGAGTCTTGCCTGTTGTAAATCTTCCAACCACACAGTCCCCAACACATTGCCAACAGGATGATGAGCAAGACGAAAGCGATCATGCCCATCGTCCCTAAGCCCCAAAAGGGAATGATGATCAAGGCGATCAACGGCAGGCAACACAGCCACACCGCGAAGGCCAAAAGCATTTCGTCGGAATGAAAACCAAAGCGATGATTCATCTCACATCCCTCGCAGATGGGAGATCTCCGAGTTCTTTAAGAACTCGGAGATCTGAGTCGCTTAATGCGCGCCGTGACCAAAGGCATCGAGACGATCAAACTCAACAACCCGACCCAGACCGCCCCGCCGATCTTTGCTACAGGCGGATAGTTGCCGAACAACGTCGCCGCAAACAAAAATAGTAACGCCGCGCCGAGTGAGATCGGTAAATAGATCAACGCGCTCTTACGCGCCACTTCTTTTTCAACCAGTTCGTGTTCCATAATTCAACGCCCTTTCGCCAGACTTCCGAAGTCTCGCAGACTTCGGAAGTCTTTAGTTTTTGCTTTCAATCACCACTCGCCGTTGCCAGTTGTGGCGTGAGATGCCCTTTATCTTGTTGTGGTTTGTCTTCTCGTCGTATAGATGGCTTGAAACCTTTAAGCAACAACGTATTGAGCGTCACCGTCACCGAACTGATCGCCATCATCAACCCGGCTAGCTCCGGGCTAATGATCAGCGAGATAAATGGATAGAACAATCCCGCGCCGAGTGGAATGCCCAACGTGTTGTAGAAGAATGCCCAGAATAGATTCTGTTTGACTTTACGCATGGTGGCTTTCGCCACTTCCAATGCCACCACCACATCGCGGATGTCGTCTTTGATCAAGATCACGTCGCCGGTTTCTTTCGCCACGTCCGTGCCAGATCCAATCGCCATGCCCACATCCGCTTGCGCCAGCGCCGGTGCGTCGTTCACCCCATCACCCACCATCGCCACCTTCTTGCCGAGGGCTTGCAGTTTCTTCACTTCCACAGCTTTATCTTGCGGCAGCACTTCAGCTAGAACATGATCAATCCCAACTTGGCGCGCAATCGCTTCGGCGGTGCGGCGGTTATCGCCGGTGATCATCGCCGTTTCGATTCCGAGTCGATGCAAATGACGGATAGCTTCTGCGGCGTATTCTTTCAACGTGTCGGCGACGGCGATCAAACCCGCCGCCTGTCCATCAACGGCGACGAACATCACGGTCTTGCCGTCACCCTCTAATCGTTCAGCTTCTTTTACTAATTCACCAATATCCACATTGCGTTCGTGCATCAACTTGCGATTGCCGAGCAAGACATTCAGACTCTCCACTTTTGCGTCAACACCTTGACCGGGGATTGAGTTGAAGGACTCGGTATCCACAAGAGTAAGTCCGCGCGTTTGCGCGCCGCGCACAATGGCTTCACCCAATGGATGTTCGCTATTCTTTTCGGCGATTGCCGCTAATCGCAGAACCGTGTTTGGAGTTTGAAATTTGAAGTTGGAAGTTTCAATCACATCTGTCACCGACGGCTCCCCCTTCGTCAGCGTTCCAGTTTTATCGAACACAATCGTTTGCAACTTGCTGGCGTTCTCAATCGCCTCCGCCGTTTTGAACAACACACCATGTTCCGCCGCCTTGCCCGTGCCTGCCATGATCGCGCTCGGTGTGGCGAGACCCACCGCACACGGGCACGAAATCACTAACACGGTGACGCTGAGCAACAACGAGAATCCAAACACGCCGATCTCACCCAACTTATAAGGCGAGAGAATGAAACTTGAATTTGGATCGAAGAACAATTGGAAGCCGATGAAGAACCAGAAGACGAACACAGCAACGGCGAGTATATGAACACCGAGAATGAAATGCCCGGCGACCCAATCGGCTAATTTTTGAATCGGTGCTTTGCTTGCCTGCGCGTCTTCCACCAGTTTGATGATCTGCGCCAACGCCGTATCTTTGCCAACACGAGTTGCGTTGAACTTGAACGCACCTGTTTTGTTGAGCGTGCCGCCGATGACGTTGTCGCCGGTTTTCTTTTCAACGGGCAAGCTCTCGCCGGTGAGCATCGATTCGTCAACCGCGCTATAACCATCTTTGACAATTCCATCTACGGGAATGCTTTCGCCGGGGCGGACGAGAATCAGATCGTCAATCTCTACTTCGTCCGCCGGGATTTCTTCTTCTTTGTTGTCACGAATAACGCGGGCGATCTTCGGTTGGAGCTTCATCAATTTGCGAATCGCTTCGGACGCGCGTCCGCGTGTTAACGCCTCAAGCCAACGACCAAGGATAATAAATGTCGTGAGCAATGCCGCGCTCTCGAAGAACGTTGCCCCTTCGCCGCCAAAACCGGCAGTGGGAAACACGGTGTTGATCACGGCGATGCCGTAGGCCGCCCCGATGCCGGTGGCGTAAAGTAAATTCATGTCGGTGACACCGTGTGTGAGTCCGCGCCACGAATTCGTAAAGAACTGCCGCCCCGGTCCCAAGACAATCGGCGTGGTCAGTAATCCAATCACCCATTTATAAGAAAGCCACACCGGCACAAAAACTTTGAGCGGACCGAGCATGTCGTAGAACGTGCCGATCATGACGATCACCCCGATGATGCCGGCGATGAGTAAGTTGCGCCCCTGTCGTTTAATTTCTTCCTCGCGCACTTGACGCTCGCGGTCAAGCGCATCCGCGCCTTCACTGCGTTCCTGCGCCTCGTAGCCCACTTCGCGCACAGCGCGTTTCATCGCGCTCGTCGTCACCACACCAGAGATGTAAGTCACTCGTGCCGTGCCGAGTCCAAGATTCACAACAGCGCTTGTGACTCCTTCCAGCTCGTTAAGTGCCCCTTCAACATGGGCGACACACGAGGCGCACGTCATCCCGCGCACTTCAAGAGTAAGTTCAGTTGCCGGTACGCTGTAGCCCACATTACTCACCGCGCGAACCATATCGTCAAGAGTGAGATGAGCCGGGTCGTAAGCCAAGCTCGCTTTGTTGGTCGCCAAGTTCACAACGACATTGGATGTTCCATTAAGTTCCTTCAATGCAGTTTCAACGTGAGACACGCATGAAGCGCAAGTCATTCCCTGTACCGGCAAACTAACGGTTTTTAATTGAGTGGTCATACAAGTTCCTTTCGATCTGCCAAAGAGACGCCAAGCAATTGATAGAGTGAAGCGATTTCCGCCACACAGTTCTCACAAGCGGCGTCATCCATCTTTCCTTCTTGTAAACGTTGTTTGAAGCATATTTCTAAATAGTGTCGAAGGAGCAGGCGATTAATTTCACGGAGCGCGCCCTGCACGGCGCATATCTGCTGCACAATGCTCACACAGTCGTCGTCGCGCTCGACCATCATCACCACCCCGCGCA
>CAKKQG010000475.1 GCA_919901875.1 Anaerolineales bacterium | reverse complement strand
ACTATTGATTGAAGCATTTCATCTCACGTTGCTTAAACAAAAACATCCTCCCGCAACCTTGCAAGAGGATGTTTGATTTGGAAATAATTTTGGGGTTCAGCTTACATCGCCTGTTGCAAAACGCGCTTCAAAGATTCGTATTCCTCGCGGCAGTCGGCGCACATCTCGAGATGCTGTTGGATTAAGGGCATGAGATGGGCAACGTCTACACCTTGCGCGGCGAGTTCCGTAAACTGATCGAGCATGGCAAAGACTTCATCGCACGTCAATTCAACTTCGTGTGTATGTGCCAGCATATCCATCATTTTTTGTATCGCTTCCGGTTGAACGCTTGGCGCGGGCGGCTTTTTCTTTGGAAAAAGTTGCTGCCAGAGATCATTTAATTTCATAGATCAATCCTCGTACTCATAGATGCGCTAATCTTCATTTTTCTTACCTTGCCTCTTGAGCAAAGGTCGCCAGCACTTGTTGAGTGGTCAAGCCGTCCGCTTCAAGGCGGCGCTTAAGACGCAGGCGCGCATCGTGTATAAGTTTATAAAGTGCGTTGCGATTCATCCCCATGCGTCGAGCCGCCTCTTCCAACGGCATCCCTTTCATCGCCACCGCCATCAGTGCTTGGCGTTGTTTCTCTGTCAATTCTTCCATGATGATGCGGTTCACCTGTTGCATCAAGTCATGGCGCTCAACCATCGCTTCGGGTGACGGTTTATCGTCTGGCATTTCATTCATCGGGGAATCCGACTCGTTATCCATTTCCATCTCTGGCAAAGGCACATCGCGCCAACGCCGGCGGCGTAGTTCTGTCAATGCCCCTCGCACCGCAATTTTGTGAACCCACGTCGTGAAAGCGCTGCGTCCCTCAAATGTATGTAAGTGATCTAATACGCGGAGCAATGTCTCTTGTGCCACTTCATCAGCCAACGCTTCAAATTCCGGGCTGTTAGGCGAGAGCTTTCCGGCGAGGGCATATGGCAAACCACGCAAGATGATGGCACGCAGATCTTCCAGTGCTTGTGCCTGTCGCTCTCCTGCCGCGCGCAGATCATCTAACCACTCGTCGTTTGTTCGTTGAGCCATAAACTGATTATAGACCAAGAGGTAAGAGAGCAGGTTTACACAACGTCTAACT
>CAKKQG010000474.1 GCA_919901875.1 Anaerolineales bacterium | reverse complement strand
ATTTGATTCCCTGTTCCGCTTTTCGCATCAACATCGCGCGTTCGGTTTCGGTGGTCGCGCCGATGTGCAGCACGGCAGAACTGCCAGAGAGACGCGCCAGACGCAATTGCAATTCGGCGCGCTCTTCTTTGGTGAGATCAGAAATGGCAAGTTGATCTTCCATCTCGGCGATCTTGCCGCGCATGGCCGTTGGCGATCCGCCGCCACCGACGACGAACATGGAGTTCTCTACCACTTCCACGCGGCGGGCGCGACCCAAATCTTTTTCGGTGATCCCTTTCATTGTCACGCGCATCTCTTTAGAGAAATAATGCGCGCCGGTGAGCAAGGCGAGATCGTTGAAGTCGTTCTCCATGTCTTGCCCTACACGTTTGGAGCGGGCGACGATGAACTTCATGTTGTCGCGCCCGTGATTGGTGACCACCAAATTAAACGCTTCGTCGGTGATGTCTTTGACAAAAAGAAGCAAATGTTTCGGCTCGCGCTTGGTGATGAGTTCCAGAAGCGGCATCACCTCATCGTTGAAGAGAATCTCGCCATCGAACAAGGCAACGGCACAGTCGTGCAGCACCGCGCCACGATTGGCGACTGTGTTAGAAAAATACGGCGACGTGAGTTGCGCTTCCCACTTGCCGCCGTCAATGTAGGTGCGCTCCAAATACGGCGCAACATATTCGTCAATGGTGATGTGAGCATGCGCGCCAAGCAAATCAAACATCTCCCCCAGAATCACGCTCAAGGTGTCCTCACCGGTGACGGTATTCGCTACCGAGATAAGGTCGTCTTCAGAGTTAATGGGTTGGGCGCGTTTGGTTAATTCATCCAGCGCAACGTCCACCGCCATCCTCACCCCGCGTTGGATCATCATCACATTGGCTCCGGCGCTGGCGTAACGATGGGTGCGATCTAAAATCGTTTGAGCGATCACGGCCGCCGTTGCGCCGCCATCGCCCACTTCGTGATGGGTGCGAATCACAAGTTCGCGCAACAGCATCGCGCCGACGTTGGCACGCGGGTCGGGCAGCGAATCAACGCGCTGGGCGATAGCCGCCGCATCGTAAAGCATCTCCAACGTTTTATTTTCAACGTGGGTGAGGATGCTGCCGCGCGCCGGACCGAGCGTGAGGGCGAGCAGGTTGGCAAGAGAGTCGAAGCCGCGTTTAAGATGTTGGGTAGAAGCAGGAGCAGTGACGACAGAAGTGTTTGGCATAAAGCGAAGCGCAGTTTAACATAGGCGTTGACCGAAGTCAAAAAGAAATGGTGACTGCTCAGCGTCATTGCGAGGAGCGTTCTTCGCGACGAAGCAATCTCTTAGCGAGACCGAGATTGCTTTGCGAAGCACTCGCAATGACGGAGTAAAATGGATTCAATATGACGCGCAACTCTCTCCTCTCTTTCTATCTCATCATCATCACTCAAACGCTCTCACTCGTCGGCAGTCAGATGACAACGTTTGGTTTGGGGATATGGCTCTTCACCCAAACGGGCCGAGCCGCGCCGTTGTTGCTCACCGCATTTTTCAACGAACTGCCCGGCGTGTTGTTCGGAAGTTTCATCGGCGTGTTGATTGATCGCTGGGATCGCAAAGTCATTTTAATTCTGGCCGACGCCGGTCAAGCGCTCGGCACGTTGATCTTGTTGTGGAGCGTGGCGACAAATAATTTTCAAATTTGGATTCTGTTCGCCGTTGCGTTTATACAAGGCACATTCGCCGCGTTTCAGAATCCGGCTAAAGACGCCACAACAACGTTGCTTGTCAAAGAAGATCAGCGTGATCGCGCCAACGGGATTCAACAAGTGGCGTTTCCACTGGCGGGCGTGATGGCGCCGGTGTTGGCCGGCGGACTCTACGTTTGGGTTGGGCTGGCGGGCATCATAGCGGTTGACCTCATCACCTTCATCATCGCCGTCGTCGCGGTCACGATCGTTTACATCCCGCCTACGCCCGCGCGCGCGAGTCGTCATCCGGCGCAAGAATTTCTCGACAGCTTTCGTTACCTCAACTCGCGCCGCCCCCTACTCTACTTCATCGTATATCTCACCCTGATTCATTTTTTATTGAACGGTCCTCTCGGACTTTCGATCCCGTATTTAATTTCGATCACGCGCAATGAAGCGATCACCGGGCAATTGATGGGCGTGATGAGCGGCGGCGCGTTTGCCGGAGCGATGTTGATCTCGATCTGGGGCGGGACTCGTCCGCGAATGCACACGATCTTAATTGGACTCTTGATCACGGGTGCGGCGTTTTTCATGTACGCGGTGGCGCGGACTCCGTTATGGTTAGCCGTCTCGATCTTCATCCTGATGATCCCGCTCCCGATCATGAACGCGCTTTCAACCTCAATTTTTCAACTCAAGATTCCACCCAACATGCAAGGGCGTGTCTTTTCTATTTTTTCGCAATTGTCGCTGCTGGCTTCAACCTCATCTTTTTTGATCACGGCGATACTGGCAGAAACTACGTTAGAATCAGCAACACAAACTTCGGGGATCGGGATGGTATTGATCGTTACAGGCGCGATCATCATTTTTGTTACCGGGGTCGCGTATACTTCTTCATCAATCCGCCGACTCGAGAAAGTATTACCTGATTATTAGTAACTACTCAGCCATCCGTCATTGCGAGCGCACTTCGCGAAGCAATCTCGGTCACGCTTAGAGATTGCTTCGTCGCACAGAACGCTCCTCGCAATGACGCCAAGCAGTTACAATGATTGACTACAAAAAGTGACCAATATGTTTTTACGCAACCCACACCTCAACGGCGACTCTTTTTTTCTGCAAGGCACTCATGACATTGGTGTTCTACTCATTCATGGCTTCACGGCGACGACAGTTGAAGTCAGCTACGCGGCAAAATATCTGAACGAGCGCGGCTATACCGTTTCGGCGCCGTTGCTGCCGGGACACAACACTACGCCCGACGATCTCAACAAATGTAAATGGCAGGATTGGGCAAACGCGGCAGAGGCGGCATACCAAGAGTTAGCGACGCACTGCAAAAAAATAATCGTGGGCGGCGAATCAATGGGCGGGATGTTGGCGCTCTGTCTCGCCAGTGAGCATCCCGAAATTATCGCCGTGGTCACTTACGCCCCGGCGATGATCACGCCATCATCATCAAGCAAATGGCAAATACAAATTTTGTCGTGGTTCAAACCTTATATGCCCAAACCCCAACGCCCGCCTAACATCACCGACGAGCGCACAAAATCTTACACCGTGAACCCGCTCAAAGCCGTGACACAATTTCTCGATCTACAGCAGGAAACACGTCGGCGGCTGCCGCGTATCTCGCAGCCGATCCTCAACATTCAGGGTCGGTTAGATGCGGTGATCGATCCGCGCAACGGCGACGTGATCTTTCAAGAAGTGAAATCGCAAATCAAAGAAATGCACTGGCTCGAAAACTCGACGCATGTTTTAATTCTGGATCAAGAATGGGAGCGCGCGGCGGAGTTGACGCTTAACTTTATTCAGACGATTGAATGAAAAGGTAAAATAAGGTGACAGTCACTTTTGAAGTGACTGTCACCTTAAACTAGATCGAGAGGCTCTATGGCTAACTTCGTTGAATTTCCTTTAGAAGGCGGCGGCACAATTTTGATCGAAGTCGTGGGCGACACCAAATCGCAAACGGGATTCACCCGCGCCGGTGTTGGCGACTCTGTTAAAGATGTCGCCGACAAAGCGAGTCAAACTTTCGACTCGGCGATGGAGAACATCCGCAAATCGTCAAACTTGCTGGTGAACAAGCTGCGCGATCTGAGTCAGCCGCCGGACGAGATGGAAGTGATGTTCAGTCTCAAGGCAAGCGGCGAGTTGGGAAACATCGCCGTGGGCAAAGGCGGGGCAGAGGCAAACTACAGCGTGCGCTTAAAGTGGAAGAAGGAGGAGAAGCCACCCGCGCCTGAAAGGAAAAAAGCGAAAAGTAAAAAGTGAGGCAAAATCTCAAATCTCAAAAAACCAAACTCCAAAATGCCGTTTCGAATCAACACGTATCGTGAA
>CAKKQG010000473.1 GCA_919901875.1 Anaerolineales bacterium | reverse complement strand
CAACGGTGAGGCGCATCGTGGCGGCGAAGGCGCGTTCCATTTGATCGGTGTAGCGATTCGTTTCGTAACCTTCGCGCACAAACGCTTTCACAACTTTCACTTGACTCAATGCTTCTTCGGCGATTGCCGTGCCATCGGCAAGTTGATCTTGCACTTTGGTTGAGAGTCCACGCAAACGCGCGCCGAAGATCGCTCCGCTGATCGCCACGACGGGCGCGAGGGCGAGAATGAAAAGCGTGAGCCGCCAATTGAGAATGAGCATCAACACCAACGACCCGATGAATGTCAGCGACTGACTCAATACAGTGGCGACGTTGTTGGTGAGAACGGTTCGCACCAGCGTGACATCAGACGAGAGGCGTGAGACGAGTTCGCCTGTGCGCCTGTCGGTGAAGAAGCGCAAACTTAATTGATGCAAGTGTTGATATGTTTGCCGCCGCAGATCAACCACAATGCGCTCGCCGATATACGAGAGTGAGTAGCCTTGAAAATAATAGAAGACCGAGCGGATGAGAAACGTGGCGATGAGAAAGGCAGTGATGCGATTGAGTTGATCGCTGTCGCCTTGAGTGAGAACGCTATCCACCAGCGATTGCATAATCCATGGAAAGACCAAGCCCAACCCCGCGCCGACGACGAGGGCAATGACCGCGATGAACATATAACCGCGATACGGCGCGAGATACGCGAAGAGTCTTTTGATTTGATCGCTGGAGGGTCGGATGAATTTTTGTGGTTCGGAGGAGCGTTGAGAGCGAGAGGGACGGGAGAAGAACATGGTGAGGCGAACTTGCTCCCCTTGAGTCTGCTAATTTGAAAGCTGAGAGAGGAAAGTATCGGGAGTCAGAACTTGCAAGTCTGGCACACGAGAGAAATGACGCTCGTTGAGAGTGAGAAGAGGCAACGAATGTTCAAGGCAGATAGCGGCGATCAAGACATCCTTGATCCCAATGTCTTCGTTGCGCCCAATCAAATCGGAATGCAACCTTGCCGCCCGCCGCGCGGCAACGTCATCAAATGGCAAGACCGACATAACGTCCAATAAGACATCTTCGCCAATTTCTTTTTTGGCACGCGCCACACCAAAGAGCAACTCATAAACGGTGATCGCCGTCACAAAACAAACGCGAGTCTGCACCGCTTGCTCCACAGCAGTAGCACCAGACTCGCGTCCTTTGAGATAAGCGATTAAAACACTGGTGTCTAAGCAGAGATTTGCATCGTCCATGTTTGCCATGCCCCTTCAAGATGTTTTATTGCCTCATCAAAGGCGCTATCATTCGCTAATACGCCGCGCAATTTTAGGAACCGATCAATCTTCGCCAAGCGAAATGTCTCACCACTCACCACCGCTTTAACTTGATCGCCTTCATGCAAATTAAGCGTTTTCATTAACCATGCTGGAATAGAGATTGTGTTTTCATCAGAGCTTTTAATAACCCTTGTCATATCTGCGCCACCTCGGGGCGTAAGAAAATTGTAGCACACGACAACTCATTACACTTAACTCACCGCGCGCACCGAAACCCAACAATACTATCGCGGAAATCAAAAGCAACTTTAAGGCGTTGTGCAGTGCGAACATAGTTCGCTTCAGTCACCCACGCCCCACCGCGCAAAATGCCGAACCCGCCCGAGGCCGGTCCATCTGGATTTCGATTCGGCGACTTGGAATAGTATTTCTCGTCGTACCAATCAGCCACCCATTCCCACACGTTGCCCGCCATGTCTAATACGCCGTAGGTGCTGGCGCCATCAGGATATTTCCCTACTTGCGTCGTGTCGCCGACATTCTTGTTGAAGTTGAGCAGCGATGGATTCGGGGGATCATCTCCCCACGGATAGAGCCGCCCTATCGCGCCACGCGCCGCCTTTTCCCATTCAGCCTCAGTCGGTAAACGGCGTTCCGCCCATTTGCAATACTTACCCGCGTCATCCCACGAAACGTAGATCACCGGAAAATCTTTAAATTGAGCGTTGGTGTAGTAGCTAGACCGCGCAAAAGATTTTGTCTCAAAGAGTGTTTGACACGCGCCCGCTTGCACACATCGCGCATACATCACATTTGTCACTTCGGTCTTGTCTATCCAAAAGGCGTCGAGATAAACTTTGTGTTGCGGTTTCTCATCGCTGTTCGCTTCTTTATCGGAGTCGGCACTCCCCATCAAAAAATCGCCAGCCGGAATATAGATCAACACCATGCCGTCTTTCGTTGAAACCTGAGTCGAACTCACGGCAGGAGTAGAAGAAGGCAAGGGAGCGGGCGTTAGCGTTGGCGGGATAGGTGAACGAGTCGGAGTCGCAATGAGTATGATAGCTGTGTTAGTGGGAGCGAATATGTTTGTTGAAATGAATAATGCCGTTGGAGATAATTTCGTTGGACTTACAGGCACCTCGGTGGAGGACGGTGTAATTAAATAGGGCAAAACAGCAAATGCGATCAGCACAACACATACAACTATCGCCGTTACGATGTGTCGCTGTGTAGGCTTTTCCGGCAAATGGGGCTTGACCAACCAATCAGACAAAACACCTAACAGCGTAGCCGCCAGAACCCCAAGGATTAGATAAAAAATTGCCATAGCTCAGATTTTATTTTCCTTCCAAATAGCGTGAAGACATGCTTGCCCTCCGTGCGGGGATGAGATGATTGTAGTATGGAATGTGTGTTGCTTCAACTCATTTCATTTAAACAAAAAAGAGACTCTGTCCGCCACAGAGTCTCTTTCACCCCTTTGGGTCACTCATCACGCATCACGTTCTACCAACAACACTCCTCAATCTTTGCATCCACATCGCCCCCCTCAGTTTCCACGTCCCCACAATACCGTAAGGCAAGAACAAAACAATTGCGATGAAGACTACGCCGAAGATGAGGGTCCAGCGCGGACCAAAGATGTCATTAAGCCAATAGCCCATCAATTGCAAGACGGCAGCCCCCATCATCGGACCGATCAGAGTCCCCGCGCCGCCGATGATGGTCATCAGCAAGGCATTGATCGTCACGCCCACGCTCAACATCGAAGAGTTGGCGTTGAGATTCCAGATCGCGTTCATCCCGCCCGCCAACGCCGCCAACACACCAGAGAGCGAGACGGCGATCAATTTATAGATGAACGTGTTGTAACCGATCATCTGCGCCCGCGGTTCGTTCTCGCGCACGGCGACCATGATCTTGCCTACAGGCGAATCGATCACACGCCGCGCGATCAAATACATGATGACACAAAAGATGAGCGTGATGAAATAAAATGTCAAACGTTGATCGGTTGGACTCATCCACGCCGGGACGGGGATGCTGTGCAAGCCATCTTCGGCGCCGGTGTATTCTTTGAAGTCCGTCGCTTCGGAGAGAATGAAAAACATTTGGGCGAAGGCGAGCGTGACCATTGCGAAATACACGCCGCGCACGCGCAATGCCAACGCGCCGACGAACAAACTTTGCAGCAACGCCACCACGATCACGGCGATGATCACTTGCGGCAAGTCCCAATGAAAATGTTTAAGCAAAATACCGGTAGTGTAGGCGCCCGTGCCGAAGAACACAGCATGACCAAACGACAAGATGCCAGTGTAGCCCAGAAGTAGATCGTAGCTCATGGCATACACCGCAAGGATAAATACTTGGGCGATCATCCCTTGCCAAAATTTCGGCGAGCCTTCGTCTATCGGCTGGCCGGTGATGACCGTCAACGCAAATGGGAACAGCGCGCAGGCGAGCAAGAGGAGGAGAGAGAGGTAGTTGCGAGTCAAAAAATTACGCATAAAAAGTTTCGCATCGAATTTCGCCAATTACCGCGAATTGATTTAAGTGATTCGCGTTCATTCGTGTAATTCGTGGCAAGAAGGATTAGTCTTTCTTTCCAAACAACCCCGCCGGTCTCAGCAACAACACCACCGCCATGATCAACACCGTTGATGCTCGCGCCACCGCCGGTGAGAATTTAATCGCTTCCGCCATCCACGGCAATTGGATTCCTGACACCACCCATTGATCGCCAAACGCGCGCGCGAGTCCGACGAGCAACGCGCCAATCGTCGCGCCGGTGAAACTGCCCATGCCGCCGATGACGACAGAGATGAATGCCTGCAATAAAAATTCTTGACCGATCCCTAAATTGACTCCGATGAACGGTGCTGCCGCCACTCCACCCAACGCCGAGAGTCCCGCGCCCAAGGCAAAGACCATCGTGAACACTTGCCGCACGTTGATGCCGAGCGCCTGCACCATCTCGCCATCTTGCACACCGGCGCGGATGATCATGCCCAAGCGTGTGTAACGCAACAACACCGCCACGCCCACAAACATCGCAATGCCAAGACCAATAATAAAAATCCGGTAACTCGGAAACGGTCTGCCCAACACGTCAATCGAAGCGCAGTTATCTTGCAAGAAGGCGATCAGATTCGGCGACGGACAAT
>CAKKQG010000472.1 GCA_919901875.1 Anaerolineales bacterium | reverse complement strand
CGGGCGAGTTCAAGATCGGCTTGGTGAATCACTATTACTATCATTTGCAAGTTGCTGAGAAAAGCAAGGTGGCGGTGATCTATCCTGATCAGGGAAATGACCAGATTGGCTTGATGGTCAACACCACAGGCGCAGGCATAATCAAAAGCGCGAAGAATCTAAATAACGCGAAAGCCTTTGTGGATTATCTGCTCTCGGCAGAAGGGCAAGAAGTTTTTGCGCAGTTAAATTACGAATACCCGCTTCGCAAAGACGCGCCGTTGCACAAGGATGTTGCGCCGTTGAACAATTATCGCATTGCGGTCTTTGATATTGTGAATGCGGCTCAAAGTTTGAATAGCACGCTGACGATGTTGGAGAAAGCGAAGATTCCCTAAGCGAGCCGATAGCGGATGGCGAATGGCGGATGGCGAATGGCGAATGGCGGATGGCGAATGGCACATTGCGTGATACGTGATGCGTGATACGCGATATGCTATACGCGATATGCGATACGCATGACTCTCTCTAAACTAAACACTTGGCTCACGCGCCGTAACATAGGAAAAAAAACGATGCCGCGTCCGCTGCTGTTTACGGCGGGCGCGGTTGCGGCGTTAATTGCCACCCCGTTGTTTTATATCCTCTATCGCGCTCTTACGGCTGACCCTGAAACGTGGACGCGGCTGATCGAAACACGCCTGTTTGAGCTCATGCTCAACACGTTGTCGTTGATGATCGCCGTCACGGTTGGCACAACGACTCTTGGCACGACGTTAGCCTGGTTGGTAGAACGCACCGATCTGCCGTGGCGCAATGTGTGGCGTTGGCTGCTGGCAGTGCCGCTCGCCATCCCGGCCTTCATTGGCGCGGTGGTGCATGTGGCATTGTTGCGTCCGCGCGGCGGCATCATCCCGCAGTTCTTCACGCAAACGTTAGGCGTGGATATACCTTTGCCGAGTCCGTTTGGATTTTTGGGCGCGACGTTTATGCTCACCTTGTTCATGTATCCATATGTATTCTTGTTGAGCGCGGCGGCGTTTCGCACACTGCACGCTTCGCTCGAAGAGGCATCGCGTTCGTTGGGGCGCAACACTTGGCAGACATTGTGGGAAGTGACTTTGCCTACCCTGCGTCCCGGGTTGACGGCGGGCGCGTTGTTAGTGGTCTTGGACATCCTGGCTGAATACGGCACGGTAGCCTTGTTGCGTTACGAAACTTTCAGCGCGGCGATCTTCATTCAATTGAGCGGACGTTATGATCGCAATGCCGCTTCAATTTTGAGTGGTGTGTTGGTGATCATCGCCGTCGTGGTGTTGATGGCAGAGCTGCGTCTGCAAGGTCGGCGGCGCTTTGAGCAAGTGAGCGGCTCGTGGCGACCCGCGCCGCTTTTACCGTTGCGCGCCTGGCGTTGGCTGGCGTTCACGTTTGTGTCGCTGGTGTCGGCGGCAACAGTGATCGTGCCGTTGATCGTTTTGATCGCCTGGACGATTCAAGGATTCATGGATACATCTTATGTGGCGGATATTTATCGCCTCTCGACTCAAGAGCTGCCGCTTCATTTGTGGAACAGTGTGTGGAGCTCAGGTGTTGCCGCCGTGAGCGCGGTGGCTCTTTCGATTCCTGTCGCTTATCTCGCCGTGCGCTTTCCGCGCCTCACCTCGCGTTTGATCTCGCGCGTTTGCCAGGTGGGTTATGCCTTGCCCGGTGTGGTGGTGGCGCTAAGTTTAATTTTGTTGATCAATCGCGGTGTGCCGTTTCTCTACGGGACGCCGTTCATGGTGGTGCTGGCATATATCGTGCGGCACATCCCGCAAGCGGTGCGTTCCAGTGAGTCGGCGTTGATGGGGCTCTCGCCTTCGCTGGAAGAGGCGGCGCAATCGTTGGGGCGTTCTCCATTAAACGTTGTGCTGACGGTGGTCGTGCCGTTGATCTTTCCGGGTCTGCTGGCAGGTGGGGCGTTGGTCTTTCTCACCTCACTCAAAGAATTGCCGGCGACATTGTTATTGCGTCCGGCGGGTTTTGATACGCTGGCGGTGCGGGTGTGGTTGGCGGCGTCCGATGGAGTCTATACGCAAGCCGCGCCTGCCGCGTTGTTGTTGCTCATCTGCGCGGCGATCCCCTTGGCGTTTTTGTTGAGACGAAATGTGAGCGATGTATAATTTCGCTTCATGACTGCCCTCGAATTAATTAACGTTACTAAACAATACACTGCCGACTCGGCCTTGGCGGTGGATCATATTTCGCTGACGATGAACAAAGGCGAGATACTCGGTCTTGTGGGTCCGAGCGGCTGCGGCAAAACGTCCACCTTGCGCCTCATCGCCGGTTTCGAACGCCCGGACTCGGGAACGATCCTCATCAACGCGCGTGCGGTGACGGGCACGAACTGGGTCTCGCCCGAGAAGCGCGGCGTGGGCATGGTCTTTCAAGATTATGCCCTCTTCCCGCATCTCACTGTGCGCCAAAATGTAGCGTTTGGACTCAAGGGGCAATCACGAGAAAAAATAAAAGACACTACTGAGTATCTGCTGCGCCTGATCGGCTTGAGTGACATGGCGGAGCGTTATCCGCACGAACTCTCCGGCGGCGAGCGGCAACGGGTGGCGTTGGCGCGCGCCCTCGCCCGCGAGCCGGTGTTGTTGTTGCTCGATGAACCGTTTAGCAACCTCGATGCCGATCGTCGGGCGTTGGTGCGCGAACAAGTGCGGGCGATCTTGCGGAGTATGAACGCCACGGCGATCTTCGTCACGCACGATCAAGAAGAAGCGTTGTTTATGTGTGATCGTATCGCGCTCCTTAACAAAGGTCGTCTCGAACAACTCGCCGCGCCCGAATCACTTTTTCATCAGCCCGCCTCACGCTTCGTCGCCGAATTTTTGGGTCACACCGATTTTCTGCCGGGCGAAGTGCAGAGCGAAGGCGTCCTGACCGAGATCGGTCTCATCCCACAGCGCATGGCGTTGCCGCTTGGCGCTCAAGTTGAATTGGTAGTGCGCGCCGATGATGTGACGCTGGCGGCTGATCGTGATTCAAAATCATTGATCCTCGCCCGCCACTTTAAAGGGGCGATGAACGTTTATCGCGTGCGGTTGCCGTCGGGGCGATTGTTGCACAGCTTGCAACCTCATACGCTCAACCTTAAACCCGGCACGCCGGTGCGGGTGTGGTACAACGCCGGGCATCCGTTGGCGTGTTTTTATAACGGCGAGGCGGCGAGGGTAGAAGAGTAGAGACGGAAGGTGGTTTTTTTATTTGTGTGTAAAATAGATAGTGAGAAAGGAATTGCGCTATGACTGAAGCAACAATCACCCCAGTCGTTGAATCTGCAACAGTTGTAGATTCAACGCAGATGAGCTACGAAGATTATTTGGCGTTGCCGCACGACGGGCGACAAGTGGAGTGGGTTAACAAGGAGATCGTTTATTCTATGCCGCCGCTAACTGTTCATCAAGATATCGTTGGTTTCTTGAATACGCTCTTGAAACTCTTTGTTGAGTTTTTCAATTTAGGGCGCGTCATGCTCTCGCCTTTTGAGATGCAATGTGATCCCGACCGCAACTCGCGCGAACCCGATATATTGTTTGTCGGCACGGCTCACGTAGATCGCCTCACGCCGCGCCGACTCGAAGGCGCGGCAGATTTGATCATTGAAGTTGTGTCGGATGACAGCGTCTCGCGCGATTACGATGACAAATTTGTGGAATATCAAGAATGTGGCGTACAAGAGTATTGGATTATTGACCCACGCCCGCGCCGCCACCGCGCCACGTTTTATCAACGCAATGCCGATGGCGTGTTTGAGTCGGTCAACCCGAGTCAAGGTGTGTATCGCTCCGCCGCTGTGCCAAACTTTTGGATCAAGGTTGAATGGTTGTGGCAACTGCCTGACGCGCAACTGACGTTTGCCGAAATCGCCGGCTTCTCGGCAACCATGATTGAAGAAATGAAAAAGAGGAAAGCATGAAATTCGATGTCGCCCTCGCGCCTTCAACGCTCAACGAAATTCCCTCTCTCGCCCAACGCGCCGAATTACTCGGCGCGTCTTGTTTGTGGACGACCGAAACCCAACACGATCCATTTCTGCCCCACGCACTCGCCGCCGAACACACAACCAAAATTGAACTTGGCACTGCCGTGGCGATTGCTTTCGCCCGCAGTCCGATGACGGTTGCTCACACCTCATGGGACTTGGCGGCGCAATCTAACGGACGATTTATTTTGGGACTCGGCACACAAGTGAAGCCGCACATTGAAAAACGTTTCGGCATGACCTGGCCCGAATCGCCGGTGAGCAAGTTGCGCGAATTTATTGGCGCGGTGCGTGCCGTGTGGCAAGCCTGGCAAAGTGGAGACCGCCTCAACTTTAGGGGCGATCATTTTAAATTGACCTTGATGACTCCCTTCTTCAACCCGGGCTCGATCAAGAATCCCCAAATCCCGATCTACATCGCCGGCGTGAACGCGCCTCTCATCAAACTCGCCGGTGAAGCCGCCGATGGTTTTCATGTGCATCCGCATCACTCGCGAAAGTATTTAGCCGAAGTGGTGTTGCCCGCTATTGAAGAGGGCGCAAAGAAAAATGGTCGCACGCGCCAAGATGTTGTCGTCTCCTGCACCAGTTTTGTAGCAATCGGCGAAAACGAAGAAGCGCGTTCCGGGATGCGCGAAGCCATGCGATCTCAAATTGCCTTTTACGCTTCAACACCGACCTATCATGCAGTGATGGATATTCACGGCTGGACTTCGCAACGCGAACAGTTAACTACGTTGGCATCTAAAGGGCAGTGGGATGAGATGACGAAAGTGATCACCGACGACATGCTGGCCGAATTTGTGGTGGAGGGATCGTGGGACGATATCGGCGGCAAAGTGCGGGCGAAGTATGAGGGACTGGCAGATCGGGTCTCGCTCTATCTGCCGTTTATGTTAGATGCGAAAGATGATGATTGGCATAAAGTGGCAAAGGCAGTGAACAGTGATCAGTGATCAGTAGTAACTGCTCAGCCGATTCGTCATTGCGAGCGCACTTCGCGGAGCGGAAAGCAATCTCGGTCGCGCTATGAGATTGCTTCGTCGCGAAGAACGCTCCTCGCAATGACGCTGAGCAGTCACGATCAGTAGGTAGTGTGGCGTAATGCAACTGATAACAGATCACTGACAACTGATAACTGATAACTGGCAACTGACCACTCGACATGGAGACCTCAATGACCACATCCGAAAAACTTCCTTGGTACACCAAAATGGCGTTTGGCGTGGGCGATCTGGGTCCGGCGATTGTTGCCGCCGTCAACGGATTCTTCCTCAACGCCTTTCTGCTTCAAGTTGCCAAACTCGATCCGTTTTCTGTTGGCACGATCTTTTTGATCGTTAAAGTGTGGGATGCGGTTAACGACCCGGTCATGGGCGCGCTGACCGATAAAACGAACACGCGCTGGGGCCGCCGCCGCCCGTGGCTGCTCTTCGGCGCGATCCCGTTTGGCATTGCTTTCTTTCTGCATTGGCTGGTGCCGCCTCTCGATAGCGGTGGAAAATTTTGGTATTACCTGATCGTCGCCTTGTTTCTCGACACCGCTTTCACTGCGGTCAACGTTGCCTACGCCGCGCTCACACCGGAGTTGAGCCGCGATTACGATGAGCGCACAAGTTTAAATATGTATCGCTTCACCTTTTCGATTCTGGGTGGGGTGGCGGCAGCCGCATTGCATTTGCAAATCGTTGGCGCTTTCCCTGACGCACAAATTGGCAATGCGGTAAGCGCGGCGATCTGGTCGGTCTTCATCATCGTGCCGAACTTCATCACCTTTGCTTTCACCCGCGAATCACATTTCAAGGCTGAGGGTGGCGACCAAGGTCCCGGCTTCCTTGAAGGCTTGAAGATCGTTTTCAGTAATCGCGCCTTCGTGTTTGTGACGATCATCTATCTCATGTCGTGGTTGTGCATCCAGTTTGTGCAGACGAATCTATATCTCTACGTGCAATACTGGATCGGGCCCGAGGCGGCGAAACAATTTAGTATTCTGGTGATAGGCGTGCAGGTCTCGGCGTTTGTATTTGTGATTATATGGGGGCGGGTCAGTCAGCGCATCGGCAAGCAGAACGTGTATTACATCGGCATGACGTTTTGGGTCGTGGTGGAGATCGCTATCTTCTTTGTGCCGCGCGGCAATTTGACTCCGCTTTATATTTTGGGTCCGCTCGCCGGTGTGGGCGTGGCGATTGGCTACCTTGTTCCATGGAGCATGTTGCCCGACGTGATCGAACTCGATGAACTTGAGACCGGTCAACGCCGCGAAGGAATCTTCTATGGCTTCTTCGTCTTTCTGCAAAAACTTGGAATCTCGCTGGGCATCGCCCTCTCGAATTATGCAATTGGTCTGGCGGGCTTTAACGAATCTCTGCCACAACAACCGGAAGCGGTGTTAAACATCTTGCGCGTCTTCGTCAGCCTTGTTCCGGCGGTGATCTTGGTGTTGAGCTTTATCCCGGTTTACTTCTATCCGATCACGAAAGAGAAACATGAGGAGATGCGGGCGCGGTTGGCGGAGAAGCAGAAGGGGTGAGGGGGATAAGGGAAACAGGGAAACAAGGGGAAAGGGGGGAAGAGGTGAAGGGATGAAGAGGTGAAAGGGTGAAGTGGTGAAAGGGTGGTTTGGAGTTTGGGTTTTGGGATTTGGGATTTTTTAGCTGTTGTGCTAAAGTGATTCGCAACGAGGTGCGCTATGGTGATTATGCTTGATAACTATAAAATTCCCGACAGAGGTCATGTGGAGTTCAACGTATCGTTTGATATTGCTGTAACGGCAGAAGAGGCGCGATATAAAGTGCGCTGGTGGTTGCGCGATCATGTGGGAATGTTGTTGGATGCCGATCCGCCTATGCTGGTTATTGGCGAAAAAGTGATGTGGCGTGTGCCTGTCTTTGTCAGCTATCCCCATACAGGACGGTTTAGCAATGTGGGCCTGGCGAATGTGGATGTGATGACTGGTGAGATAGTTGACCCGGAGGGTGCAAAGAAGGCGATGGAAGAGTATTACGAAAAAGAATTAAAGCATCGCATCCCGCCTTACAAGACGCGCGATCAGCGGGCAGAATCTAAAGAAGCATTCCCAATGCCAGAACCAAATTTTGTTGCCCTGCGCGATAAAAAAACTTAGACAATGAAGCCCGCGCGCTTATCCGTTCCGTATCTGCGACAGCGCCAAGAAGGTGAGTGCGTGGTCGCTTGTGCCATGATGCTTTTGAAACATCTTGGCGTCTCAGCCGAATATGATCGTCTCTTGCGGTTGTTTGGCACACAACACTTTGGCACGTTCTCTTCGCAAATACGCAAACTCGAATCGCTTAATCTTACCGTCATCTACAAACACGGCACGTTTGATGAACTTGCCGAACATTTAGCAAACAATCGTCCTTGTATTGCTTTCGTGATGACGGGCGAGTTGCCGTATTGGATTGACAATACCAGCCACGCTGTCGTCGTTGTCGGATTGGACGACGACTTTATTTACCTGCACGATCCAGATTTTAAACAAGACATCCAAGTTCCACGCGGCGACTTCGATCTGGCGTGGTTAGAGTGGGATGAGATGTATGCGACGATAATGAAGAAGTAAAATGAACAATGAACAATATGTCCAACGATCCTCAATCTGAAATCGAAGCCCTCAAAAAACGAATCGCTGAACTGGAAGCGCAAAAATCCGCTGCGCGAAGCGGCGGCGTGAACGTCACAGGTTCAAGCCTCAACACGGGAAATATCGTGGGCAGAGATTACACGGTGATCCATTATCACGGCGTGATCGATCCTAAGACGGCGCAGTTGTGGTTAAGCCAATACCTCAAGAAGGTGATCGCCGAGTGCGCCCCGTTGCGTTTGCAGGCGATTGACCCCAAAGCGGCTGAGGCTGGCAAGCAACCGTTGGGGATGCGTGATGTGTATGTGGCGTTGAATCTTGATCTGGTGATCCCGAAGAGTCTGACGTTTGCAAAATATCTTTCGCAGTCAAAGCAAGACCCTTCGGGTTTTATCCACTCCGCTTCGCTACGGGACGCTTCGCGAAACCCGAAGGGTCTGGTGGAGCGCGATGAGTCGCGCCATGTTGCTGCGCTTGAATCGTTAGCGCATCATCCCTCCTTCGCGTTGTTGGGCAAGCCGGGTTCGGGCAAATCTACTTTCGTCACTTACGTCGCGTTGAGTTTGGCGCAAGCCGGGTTGGGTGAAGTGAAGATAGAAGAACGATTAAGCACAGAGTGGACTCATGGCACGCTGCTGCCGATTCGAATCATCTTGCGCCAGTTTGCGGCGAGCGAATTTTTGAAAGAGGGTCGGGCGGGTGAGGTGTGGAAATTCATCAGTGATGAGTTGACGAAGATCGGCTTGCCCGATAAAGCGGGTGAGATGTTTAAAGAGATCGCTTTGAAAGACGGCGCGTTGTTTTTGCTGGATGGGTTGGACGAGGCCGGGGAACCGAGTCGGCGCGCGCTGGCGTTGAAAGCTGTTAACGAGTTGATGAGCGGCGCGGGGGATCGTAATCGTTTCTTAATCACCGCCCGCCCCTACGCTTGGGAAGATCAAGAACAGAAGATCGCCCGATTGCCGTTTTATCCTCTTGCCGATTTTGATGACGATCAAATTAAAACTTTTGTGGCGCACTGGTATGAAGCCATTGCCCGCGCCGGTTGGGCGGTGAGCGATCTCAAAGAGAAGACGAACAGTTTGCAGAGCGCGGCGACGACCAGTTTAAATGTGTTGGCGCGCAACCCGTTGCTGCTGACTCTGATGGCGACCCTGCACACCAATCGCGGGCGCTTGCCCGATGACCGCGCCGATTTGTATAACGACGTGATCGATCTGTTGATGCAGAGATGGAACGAAGCGATTGGCGCCGATAAAGGTTTGTTGGATTCGTTGAGCGTGACGGGTTTGCGCTTGGCGAACTTCCGCGCCAAGATTGAACAGTTGGCGTTTGAGGCGCACGAAGCGAACGTGGGGGCGCAAGGTGTTGCCGACATCCCGTGCGGCGACTTGGTGCGCGCCTTTAGCGCGTTGCTCGGCGGCAGCGATGACAAAGCGAAGTTGGTGGTGGATTACATTGAGAAGCGTGCCGGTTTGTTGTTGGGGCAGGGCGATAAAAATAAAGAGCCGCAGTTTACGTTTCCGCATCGAACTTTTCAAGAATACTTGGCGGCCTGTTACTTGGCGCGGCAGAATGATTTTGCTAAACGTAGCGAGACGTTGGCACGGAGTGCGCTCGATCACTGGCGCGAAGTTTTAAAATTGGCGGCGCGCGTGGCAGGCGAAGAGCGCGGGTTGTTTGCGGCGGATGGGATGATTCATTCGCAAGGGGTGAAAGAGTATAAAGGGAGATTAGAGATTGGGGATTGGAGATTGGCGATACTGGCGGGCGAGATGTTGAATGAACTTGGGGTGGTAGTGAAGAACACGCCGCAGAGTGAGCGCGTGGCGGGATGGTTAGTGATGTTGATTGAGAGCAATGCTTTACCGGCTAAAGAGCGAGTGAGAGCAGGCGATGTGTTGGGGCAGTTGGGCGACCCGCGAAATTTTGACGAGATGATCACCATCAAGGCAGGAAAGTTTTGGATGGGGAGCGATAAGAAAATGGATCGCAATGCGCGAGATGATGAAACGCCACAACACGAAGTTGATCTCAAAGAATATGCCATTGGCAAATATGCGGTGACGGTGCGGCAGTGGAAAAAATTTATTGAAGCAACAAAACACAAATGTGATGAACGATCTTTGCGCGATTACGATAATCGCCCTGTGTGTTACGTTACTTGGAATGACGCGCAGGCGTATTGCTCGTGGTTAACAAGTGAGTGGCGCAAGAGTGGCAAGATAAAAAATGATCAAGTGATTCGCTTGCCCACCGAAGCCGAATGGGAGAAAGCCGCAAGAGGAAACGACAAACGAATTTATTCGTGGCAGGGTGAGTTCGATCCTGATAAAGCGAATGTGTATGAAACTGAAATCAGAGACACCAGCGCGGTTGGATGTTTCCCTCACGGCGAATCTTTTTATGGTTGCCTTGATATGAGCGGCAATGTGTGGGAGTGGATGAATTCCAAGAAAGAAAAATATCCTTACAAGTATGATCAGCGCGAAGATGGCAAAGGTGATCGTTTCGTGTTGCGCGGCGGCGCGTGGAACTACAATG
>CAKKQG010000471.1 GCA_919901875.1 Anaerolineales bacterium | reverse complement strand
TGATGGTCACAACGGTAACGGATTGTGTGGGCTTTGGATTATTTTTGGGGTTAGCAACTATCTTTTTGCCGTATCTGGTTTAAGGTAACCACGTAGACAAGTAAATACGTAGACAGATAGATACCTACTTGTTTACCTGTCTACTTGTATACCTGTTTACGTATCTCCCTCATGCGCTCACTCCTCAAAATCTTTTTTCGTCTTCTCTATAACGAACTCGCCATCACCTACGACCTTGTCAGTTGGTTCGTCTCCATCGGTCAATGGCGCGAGTGGCAGCGCCAAACCATCCCGTTCATCATCGGCGATCAGATTCTGGAAGTGGCGCACGGCACGGGCAACTTGCAAATTGATTTAATATCCAAAGGCTACCGTCCTACCGCGTTTGATCTTTCAGCGCAGATGGGGCACATCGCCTCGCACAAACTAAAAAGACACTCGGTGACGCCGCCTTTCGCGCGCGGCATGGTTCAACATTTACCTTTTGTCGGCGCGCACTTCACCTCAATCGTCTCCACCTTCCCCACCGAATTTATTATTGACCCGAATGCGGTCAAAGAATTTAATCGAGTGTTGATCTCAGGCGGACGCCTGATCTTCGTTCCGTCGGCAACAATTGTTCCCAAACACTTATTAGATCGATTCGCTCGATGGCTGTTTGATGTCACAGGTCAGGCTGTCGGCGACACCGTGTTGTGGGAGAAGGCAATCCGCGAGCGATATGAGTCGGCCAACTTCGAGATCAAGATCGAAAACGTGAGTCTGCCGCGCAGCGTGGTCTGGGTCGTCATCGCTACAAAGATGTAAAATAGCAGATAGCGAATGGCGAATGGCAAATAGCGGGTAGCATATATCTGCTCCATTCGTCATTGTTCATTGTTTCATTCTTCATTGTTCATTTCTCTATGAATTTAGTTTGGAAACGCCCCGCCCGCCGCTTTCATCGCTTGAGAAATTTTCAGGCGACGGTGCGCGACACGTTGGTGTTGATCAACGAATTTAAATTCACGCTGATCGCTTTCAGCACAGTGGTCTTTGCGACGGGTTGGCTGTATTACCGGCTCACGCTCATAAGCGGCGATAGCACATACTCCTATCCCGAAGCCGTGTTCACTATTTTGGCGATGATCTTTTTACAAGCGAACACCGCCTTCCCCGACGACTGGTATCGGCAAATTTTTTTCTTCGTCATGCCCATCGTGGGTTTAGCACTCATCACACGCGGCGCAGATTTTGCGTTATTACTTTTTAACCGCCGCCTGCGTAAAGGAGAATGGCAAGTGGCTATTGCATCTACCTATTCAGATCATGTGGTGTTAGTAGGGCTGGGGCATTTGGGTTTTCGCGTGGCGCGCGAACTGCGCAACTTGGGTGACGAGGTGATTGTCATCGAGCGCGACCCGCAAGCCGACCTGTTAGAGGCGGCACAGGCGATGGACATTTTGGTGATTCAAGGTGAAGCGACCAAGATGGAAACGCTGCAAGCGGCGAACATCGAAAAAGCGAGCGCGATCATCCTCTGCACTTCGGATGACAGCGCGAATTTACAGATCGGCATCAAGGCGCACAAATTAAACGACAAGGCAAAAGTGCTGGTGCGAGTCTTCAACGAAGAATTTGCCGAAGAGATTCAAGAGCATTTTGGATTCAGTCAGGCGTTTAGCGCGTCGGCGCTGGCGGCGCCGGCCATTGCCGGGGCGGCAAACGAGTCGGATGTCTCTAGCCCGATCTCGTTAGCCGGGCGCGCCTTAAGTCTGGCGCGGTTTGTGATCAAGAAAAATTCAACGTTGATCGGCATGACGGTTGATCAGGTTGAAAATACTTTCGACGGAACCATCGTATTGTTGGAGCGCGGCAAGCAGGTAGATTTGCATCCGCACAACGATCTGGCGCTGGTCGAGGGCGATCACTTTGCCATCTTCGGCGAACCGAAAGCGCTTAATAAAATTTCGCGGGCGAATAGGTGAAGGGAAAGAAGGGAAACAGGGAAATAGGGAAACAAGGGAAACAAGTAAACAGGGAAATAAGGGAAACAAGTAAACAGGGAAATAAGGGAAACAAG
>CAKKQG010000470.1 GCA_919901875.1 Anaerolineales bacterium | reverse complement strand
AGCCGGAAATTAAGATTTCAGTTTGCATAAATTGGCGAATGGCTTATGGCTTATAGCGTATGGCTGATTGCTATTCGCCATACGCTATTTGCTATCTGCCATTTGCTATCCGCGACTCATCACTTTGTAATCGCCCACCGGATAATACGGGATCATGTGTTCCTCGATCCACTTCAACGACTCTTCGGGCGGGATGCCCCAATTCGTCGGACAGCTCGAAAGTAGTTCAACCATCGAGAAGCCCATGCCGTTCATTTGAGTCTCAAAAGCGATCTTGATCGCCTTCTTCGCTTTGTTGATCTCTTTCACATTGTGCAAACTTCTTCGCACTACGTAAGACGCGCCCGCCATGCCCGCCAACATCTCCGCCATTTTTATCGGCATCCCCATCGTCTCGGCATCGCGCCCGTACGGCGACGATGAAGTTTTCTGCCCGATGAGAGTCGTCGGCGCCATCTGTCCGCCGGTCATGCCGTAGATGGCGTTGTTGACGAAGATCACGGTGATGTTCTCACCGCGCGCGGCGGCGTGAATCACTTCGGCGATGCCAATCGAAGCCAGATCGCCATCCCCTTGATAGGTGAAGACGATTCGATCCGGCAGCGCGCGTTTGATTCCGGTTGCCATTGCCGAGGCGCGCCCATGCGCGGCTTCGGCGAAATCGAGATCGAAATAGTTGTAAGCGAAGACGGCACAGCCCACGGGGGCAACGCCTATCGTGCGCGGCGCGATTCCTAATTCATCCACCACTTCTGCGATGAGCCGATGCGCTATACCGTGCGTGCATCCCGGACAATAATGAGTCTCGTCGCATGACAACGATGCCGGGCGGGCGTAAACTAATTCTTCTTCTTCGAGAGAGATCGTCGTATCCATCATCGCCACTCCTCCTCAACTTCCAGATCATCCATCGCGTTCCACTCGCCCAACTCGTTTTGCAGATCAAGATGAATATGCTTCGTCTCTTCACCCACGCTGACCATCTCACGAATCTCCTTCAACACTTCGTCGGGCAGCGGCACCATGCCGCCCATGCGTCCATAAAAACGAACCGGCACGCGACCATTTACGGAGAGCCGCACGTCCTCGATCATTTGCCCGGCGTTCATCTCTACGACTAACATGCTCTTCACTTGATGTGCCAATTCTTCAAGGCGTTGAGTCGGGAAGGGATACAGGCTGATCGGGCGGAGTAACCCTACTTTCATTCCACGCGCGCGGGCTTGCTTCACTGCTGTCAGCGCCACACGCCCCGACGTGCCGAAGCCAACTACGAGATACTCGGCGTCGTCGGTGAAGTATTCGTGGTAACGCACTTCGTTGAGCCGAATCTCGGCTAACTTGCGTTGAAGTTTGCGGTTGTATTCCTCTTCCACTTCGGGGACGAGATAAATTGAGGTGATGATATTTTTTCTGTCGCGCTCACCTTTGCCGCGCAGTGCCCAGCTCGGGGCGGGTTGGTTAGCCAACGCGCGCATCGGCGGCAACTCTGCCGGTTCCATCATTTGTCCGATGCAGCCATCTAATAAGATCACCACGATCGTCCGATATTTTTCGGCGAGATCAAATGATTCGTAAGTGAGATCAATCGCTTCTTGAACCGTCGCCGGTGCGAGAACGAGCGGATGATAATCACCGTGACCGCCGCCCTTCACCACTTGAAAATAATCGGCTTGCGATGGCGCGATGTTACCCAGACCGGGTCCGCCGCGCATCACATCCACTAACACCATCGGCACTTCGGATGCAAAAATATACGAGATGCCTTCCATCATCAAACTGATGCCGGGGCTTGAACTCGATGTCATCACGCGCGTGCCGGTGCACGCCGCGCCATAGACCATATTGATCGCCGCCACTTCGCTCTCGGCTTGCAAAAATGCCCGCTTGAGATCGGGCATGCGCTTCGACATATATTCTAGCAATTCAGTTTGCGGCGTGATGGGGTAGCCGAAGTAAGCCTCACATCCGGCGCGCACGGCGGCTTCGGCGATGGCTTCGTTGCCTTTGAGAAGTTGTTTCATTTGATCAATGAACAATGAACAATGAGAGAATGAACAATGTAACCCATCGTCGTTGCGAGGAGCGTCCTGAGCGGAGCGCGTGATTTTCGCGCGTAGTCGAAGGATGCGACGAAGCAATCTCTGATGTTGTTGAAGTATGAGATTGCTTCGCAAAAAACGCTCGCAATGACGAGTTCATTTCACTCACGGCACATTGTTTTATGTCGCATAACTAGCGGCGAATACTTTTGGGCGGGGTGCTACCTTGAAGCGATACACGGTGATCGCCGCATCGGGACATATCATGGCGCACAAGGCGCAGCCGGTGCATTTGCTTTGACGATCCATTAATTCAACGGGGTGATAACCGCGCGCGTTCAATCGTTCTGCCGCCATGAATAAAATATCTTGCGGGCAGGCCGTCGTGCAGAGCGCGCAACCTTTACAATGAGACTCGTCAACGACGATTCGACCTTTTGCCATTACGACCTCCATTAGGGAATTTGTGTGGAGAAGTTACAACGAAAGAATAGTTCACTTTGTTAACTATCTACAGTGCTGAGTGTCATACCGTACTATGACAATCTTCATCGGAGGAAATAAGTAAACAAGGAGGCAGGGAAAGAGGTAAACAGGTAAACAAGTAAACAGGGAAAGAGGTAAACAGGTAAACAGGTAAACAGGGAAAGAGGTAAACAGGTAAACAGGTAAAACAACTCCACTTGTATACTTGTCTACGTTTCTACGTGCCTACCTGTCTACCTGTATACTTGCCTACGTTTCTACCTTCACACATCATGTTAAACATCTTCCTCATCATTACCTCTTCTCTCATCTGGAGCGTGGTTCACTCGGTGACGGCGTCACACGCGGCGAAAGCGCTTGCCCGAAAATACTTTGGTGCTCGTCACGCCGATGGACTCTATCGCCTGCTTTACAACATCATCTCCATCATCACCTTCCTGCCGTTGATGGCAGTGGCGGCGATATTGCCCGATCAACCGTTGTATCGTTTCCCGGATTGGATGATCCCGTTCGCAATTTTGATTCAAGTGATTTGTGTGATCGCCGTTTTATTAGCGGTCATCCAAGTTGACCTGTGGAGCTTCATGGGACTCCGCCAACTGCTGCGCTGGCTGGAGAGCGCAAACAACCCCGACTCACCTGCGCCGCTGATTCGCTCTGGCTTGTACGCCTTCATGCGTCACCCGATCTACTTCTTCTCGCTTGTGGCGCTGTGGTTGATGCCCGCGATGAGCCTCAACACGTTCACCTTATTCGTTTGCTTTACGATCTACTTTTGGGTCGGTTCGATCTTTGAGGAACGCAAGCTCGTCGCCGAGTTCGGTGAGGAATACAAACAGCATCAACGCAATGTGCCGCGCATTGTGCCGTTTACGAATTGGTGGAAGAAATAATCATTCCCAAAGATCAGTGCTCAAATACTTCAACCCCGAATCGCACATAATCACCGCCACCGTTTTCCCCTTGTGTGTCGTGTTCAATAACTTCATCGCCGCAGCCACATTTGCGCCAGATGAGAAACCGGCGAAGATTCCTTCTTCGCGCGCCAGCCTGCGCGCATAATGAATCGCTTCCTCATCTTTCACTTTGATATAGCCATCCACATGCTTCGGATTCAAAAGCGGCAGCCGCATGGCGTATCCGCCGCCCTGAATACGATGGTTGGGATTCGTGACGGCATCCCCTGAGAGGATCGCCGCGCCATTGGGTTCGACCACGTAACATTGGATCGCCGGATTAAATTCTTTGAACGCCATCGCGCATCCGGCAAACGATCCGCCCGTTCCAGCGAAATCGCAAAAGGCGTGGATCGCGCCATCCGATTGTTGAATGAACTCGGGAGCCGTATGCAAATAATGAGCGCGCGTGTTGCTGATCAAATTAAATTGATCGGCGCGAAAAGCGTTACGCTCTTTAGTGATTCGTTGCGCCTCTTTCTCCACCAATTCCAGATCGCCACCCGACACTTGCCCCGCTTTGGAATCGGGAAGTTGATCCACCAAAACAACTTCCGCGCCTAAGGCTCGCATCATCCGCGCCCGTTCCATCGAATTGCCCTTCGACATCACGGCGACGAACTTGTAACCTTTCACGCCGCACACAATTGCTAAACCTGTTCCGGTGTTGCCACTCGTTAACTCGACCACCGTTTGACCGACTGTTAATTTCCCTTCGGCTTCGGCGTCTTCGATGATCTGTTTAGCGATGCGATCTTTTTTGGAGAACCCCGGATTGAGGTAATCGAGCTTCGCCAAAATTTTTCCGTCAATGCCTTCGGTGATTCGGGATAGCTCGACGAGAGGGGTATTGCCAATGGCGTGAAGGGTGGAGGGGAGGGGAGAAGGCATATCACTTCAACTGCGTAATCGCAAAATCATCAAACCGCACTTCAACATTTGTCTTGTCGTAATTTTCTACTATAACGCCCACGCCACCACCTGTTAAAGAGGTGCCACTTACCGTGTTGATTCTTTTGCCATCCACATAAAACGTGATGGCATTGGGCGTGCAGTCCGCACCCAGACGATACGATGGCGAATTGATGCCGATGTCTTTAGATAAGATCCATTTGTTATTCAGATCGCTTAATATCTTGAATTCGCCGTTCGATTTTTGGGCGATTATGTAGTACCCGCTCTTGGTGATACTGGCAAAAACAAAATTGCTATTGTCTTTAAAATTGCAGATCAATCCAAAACTTGGATAGGCTTCTTTATCTGCACTCACCTCTTTCGCCGTAACCTCGACATAAACGTTGGAGTGAATTTTGTTATCGGGCGCGATAGACCAGGTTTGCCAATTGGCGCGCTTCATCTTGAGCGAATACTCGCCGTTGAGATAATCCGACGAGGCGGCTTCGTTAGAACCTGTTACCCAATTGGATGCTTTGTTCGAAAAATCTTCGCGGTAGATCACGCTGACCTGAGCCGGTCTTGTGGGCGTGAACGTGATCGCCGGTGGTGCGGTTACTGTAGCGATGAGCGTCAGTGTTGGTGTGACAGTAA
>CAKKQG010000469.1 GCA_919901875.1 Anaerolineales bacterium | reverse complement strand
GGGTGAGGGGGGAGAAAAAGTATCGAAGAGATTGAAAGAGTAATGATTAATGATTCGGTCAACAGCATCGGTTGAACCAAAGAAGAAATCGAGCTCAGAGTCGGAGAGTTCGGGAGATGGGATCGGGTGGAGACGGAGTCGGCGGGCGAGGGCGTGGCGGGCGACTTGCGGATAGGCCCACACGGGGATTCGACGGAGCGTGTTTAAAAATTTAGTCATCGTCGCCACTTAAGCAACACATCGAGTATGCGGAGATTCATTTCAAAATCCGTGTCACGGTGATTCGTCAATTCAATATCAAGCGCGGCGATGTTGTGCTCTGATGCCCAATCAATGAGTTGACCGGTGAACTTGCAACCCGTGTCAATCGGCGGGTAAGGATAATCGCTGACCGCGCTGACTGCTTCGGCGAGTTTGAGCGAGGCGTCGTCGGGTGGCTGACCGCCAGCGAAAATTCCGAGCGCGGCACTGTGATAGTTGATGAGGGCATCTATTTTTGACGACGACAAAAATTTTATCAGCGATTGCGTTTCGGGTTCAGAGCCCGCGCTTGCGCCCGCCGTCGTCGGCAGGAATGTCCAACAGCCGTTGCGATTCCATGAGGCAACCCACAACGACGGAAAGTTGCGATTGAGATCAACATTGTTCTCGTTAGTGCGCCCGCGAATGCCGAGCGAGCGGGAGTAACCATCAGGATTTAAATTTCGCAAAATAAAAAATGTGTTGTCAGAAGGAATCGTTTCAGGATGCGCGTTGAGATGTTTGATGATCTCGTCGGCAAGATGCACCGTATTATATTCGTTGCCGCCGTGAATGCCGCCGATGATCATGCGATGGATCGATCCATTGCCGAAGCGATACACTTCAAGCGGGCGACCCAAGACCGAGCCGCCAATGACGAGCGGATTCGACGGGGTTGCCGTCAACGTGACCCGAATCGAGAGTGTGGGGATGGGAGATGATCTGGAAGTTGGAAGTTTGAAATTGGAAGTTGGAGATTGAGTGGGGCGCGGAGTGGGCGTGATGATGCGGGGGGTAAACGACGGGGCTGCCGTTGGCGCGAGCGCAACTTTGGCGAGGGTGGGGATACCGGTTTCCGTTGGGTCAACAGCTTCCACATCTGTAGCGGCAAAAGTAATGAGTGCGCCAATGGCGATCACGCCGAGGATGCCGAGACTCCATATCCCGATTGCAAGCCATGTGAGAGGGGAACGCATGGGGAGATTTTACTATCGGGTGTAAAATAATGGCAGTGAGGCACATTATGGCGACTCCTACTTTAGATTTCCCGCACCTCAAAATCGAATACCCCGAATCGGATGGCAAGCCTATGGCAGAGACCGACGTTCACCGAAAGTTGCTGATGGATATTATTGCGGCATTGACTTACTTTTTTCGCAATGTGATTGACGTGTATGTTGCGGGCAATTTGCTTTTCTATTATGAGGAAGGTGTGCCATCATCGGCGATGGCGCCGGATGTGTTTGTGGTGAAGGGAGCGATGAAAGGCAATCGGCGCACATATAAGTTGTGGGAAGAGAAGCGCGCGCCGTGCACGGTGTTTGAATTTACGTCGCGCTCAACGCGGCTAGAAGATATGGGCGTCAAGCGCGAACTCTATGCGATGTTGGGCGTGAAAGAATATTTTATCTGCGATCCTTTAGCAGAATATCTGACGCCGCCTTTGCAAGGGTTTGTGTTGGAGCGCGGCGATTATGTGCGGCTGAAACCCGAAGGCGATGGCGCGTTATTGAGCCATGAGCTCGGATTAAAGATGATCGTTGAAAATGAAACCTTGCGGTTGATTGACATGAAGACGGGCGAAAAACTTCTAACCTTTGCCGAAGCGCAAGACAAAGCGCAAAGAGAGACGAAAGCGCGGAAGGTAGAAGCCGAGGCGCGGAAGGTAGAAACCGAGGCGCGGAAGAAAGCAGAAGCCGAAGTGGAAAAGTTGCGCGCAGAGTTGGCAAAATTGCGCGGCGAGAAGTAAACAAAAACTTCCGAAGTGCTTCGCAACAGACTTCGGAAGTTTTTTATTCCCCAAAAACTTCCTCATACACCTCAAACGTTCTCTTGGCATTTATCTCGGCGTTGAATTTTTCTTTGGCTAATATATAACCTGCTTCGCCCATCGCCTTCGCTTTGGCGGGATCGGTGAGAAGGGCGATGATCGTGTCGGCGAGCGCGGCGGGATCGGACGGTGACGTTAAGACTCCGGTGGCGCCGTCGTTGACAAGTTCGAGCGGTCCGCCTAATCGTGAGGCGACTACCGGCTTTGCCATCGCCCCCGCTTCGATGATGGGGCGGGCAAAGTGCGGCACAACCGAAGGGAAGACAAGAAGATCGCTGGCGGCGAGTATTTGCGGGATGTCGGTGCGTTGACCAATGAAACGAATGTGACCGCTAGCGATTGAATCGGATGCGGCTTTCATTACTTGACGATCATACGCATCGGTTCGCAAAATAAATTTGGCAAGCGATTTGATTCGTGACGAGTCGCCGATGGTGGGCGGTTGACCGGCGACTAAGAATTTTGTGTTGGGAACTTTTTTGCGGACGAGTGGCAGTGCTTGGGTAAATATGAGCGTGCCTTTGGGGTAGGCGACTCCGCCGAGCATGACGACCACATTTTGCGCCGGAGAGAGATTTAATTTCTTGCGCGCTTCTGCCGCCGAAATGTTTTTATCGAATGTGTTGAAGTCAACAAAGTTGTGAATGACGCGAATCTTTGGCGAAGGCAATAAACGTGAAGCATCGAACTCCGAAATGGAGATGATGCGCGTGGAGTCATGCTCGATGTGATTCGTCAGCCACTGGCGGCGAAAGCCGAAGTAGCCTTTGGCAATGGGTTCGCGGATGTGCCACACGATGGGAATCTTTTCGCGCCACGCGGCGCGGGCAGGCGCGGCGAGTGTGGAGGAGTTGAGGTGAACGAGATCGGGTTTGAATTGAGTGAGGTAGCGGCGCGTGGCGGCAACCGAAGGAAGAAAACGGGCGACTTGCAGAGGCAGCCGCCACAGTTGAGTCCCACTATACGATTCTAATTCCGTGTGGCTGAAATCGTATATCCCTTGCGCGACGTGAGTCTCGATCCCTTCTTGGCGATAGAGATCAACGATGGGACCCTCACGCAACGTTAAAACGGTTGGCTCGTAGCGAGATCGATCTAACTGTTTGAGCAAGTAGAGCAGGCTCAATGGCGCACCGCCCAGCCCGCCGCCGTGATGGATGTAGAGGATGCGTTTCA
>CAKKQG010000468.1:9794-11594 GCA_919901875.1 Anaerolineales bacterium | reverse complement strand
GCGTAGACAATTCTTCCCGAACTTGGCTGGCGCGGCGGTCACCGGCAAATCGTCCTAAGTATTCGTGAATACCTATCAGCGCAAATGCCCAAGCGCGTGGGCTGGTGGTGTCGAGAATAGCCGGCAAGGCTTGCTCGAACACTAGACCGGCCATGCTGTGAAGCGCTGGCATGTGAGAGCGCCCCAATACCGTGCCTAAGGCCCACAACGCGCGTCCATGACTATCATCTGAACCGCTATCTTCCAACCAGTTACGTTGGTAATCCATAAAGTTACGAAAGCGCCCGGTACCGGTATTGGTGTTGAAGGCGTACCAGATGAAAGCCAGATAACGGGAAGACAGTTCTGATGCTTCTCTATTACCTAGATCCTCTAAGAGCGCACTCACTAATAAAGCGCGGGCGTTGTCATCGGTCGTGTAGCCTTCGCGATAATTGGGCACAGTGAAAATGGCGTGCTGTAACATTCCGGTCTCGTCGGTCATCTGGCGCAGATGATCGAGTTTGAGAGGCGGCAAGTCTCCGGTTCGTTTATCCAATGCTTTCACTGCGAAGCCAGAGGGTATGAAATGCCGACGTTCAGCCCGGGCTTTATCGAAACTTTCCATATAACGCTGCGCTACTTGAGGCCAGATCATATCCCGTCCAAAGACGTAAGCCCGTTTACGCATGGCATGGCGCTTGGCTTCGTTGTTCAACAGATCGATCACTTGATTCGCCAAAGCAGCCGGATCGCGGAATGGCACGAGCGCGCCCCGTCCTTCAGCCAACATTTCTTCGGCATACCAATAAGGTGTGGAGATCACCGCTTTGCCCGCCCCTATGGTGTATGCCAGTGTGCCAGAAGTGATCTGTGCCACGTCGTGATACGGTGTGATGTAAATGTCGGCGGCGCCGATGAACTCATTGAGTTCTTCTAAACTGACAAAGCGGTTGTAGAAGATGACATGGCTCTCGACGCCTTTCTCTTGCGCCAGCCACTGCAGCGACAACCGATACGTTTCACCTTCATTTTGAATGACGTGGGGATGAGTCGCGCCAACGATGACGTATACGATGTCAGGATAGCGAGCGATGATCGTCGGCAAAGCGTTGATAACGTTTTCGATGCCTTTGTTCGCCGAGAGTAAACCAAAACTGAGTAAAACGATTTTGCCTTCCACGCCGAACAGGTCTTTATTGAAGCTGGGGTCAACAAACGGCACATCGGGAATGCCATGCGGGATTAGATCGATTTTCTTTGGTGAGACGTGATACACCTCTTGCAAAAATTCTGAGCCGCGTTCACTCATCACGACCAGCCGATCCGAGAGGGCGGCAACTTCTTCTAACACCCGCCGCTGATCTGGATCGGGCTTGCGCAGAATAGTATGCAGCGTGGTGACGATGGGCATACGCAACTCGCGTAAGAGGGCAAGGATGTGGCTGCCGGCGCGTCCGCCGAAGATGCCATATTCGTGCTGCAGGCAGACCAAGTCCACGTTGTTGATATTCAGGAAGTCGGCGGCGCGGCGATACGATTCAATATCTTTTTCCGTTAATTCAAAACGCACGCGGGGTGGATAGGCATAACCTGCTTCGAGGTCGTTGACCGGCAGGGCAATGCAGGTGGTGTGGCTATATTCCGTTGCAATGGCTTCGCACAAATCGGTAGTGAAGGTAGCAATGCCACATTGACGCGGTAAGTAATTGCCGATGAAGGCAATACGCTTGAGACTGGCATTGTTTGATAGATGATCCATATCAATCACTATACCAGAACAACCTCACCCCCTAACCCCCTCTCCTGATGACGAACACC
>CAKKQG010000468.1:1746-9694 GCA_919901875.1 Anaerolineales bacterium | reverse complement strand
AAAGGCGTCATCAGGAGAGGGGGAATTGATTCTGTTGGATCAAGATCGTTTGCTCTCCTCTCCCGAAAATGCCTTGCTTTTTATTTTCGGGACGCGAAGCGGGTTGGGGGGGTGGAAGAATCGTAAAACACCTCACCCCCTAACCCCCTCTCCTGATGACGAACACCAAAGGCGTCATCAGGAGAGGGGGAATTGATTCTGTTGGATCAAGATCGTTTGCTCCCCTCTCCCGAAAATGCCTTGCTTTTTATTTTCGGGAGAGGGGTTGGGGGTGAGGATTCTTTCTATCCAACTCCCCATCTTCCATCACAAAAATTTATAGCCCGTCCCGCCTCAAACTTCCGAAGTCTTCGCGCTCTTTGCGACTTCGGAAGTTTTTCTGTCATGTCAGGCTTTGACTTCTATCAAATAATCATATTACATCTGACACTCACACACTGACTGCCAGTCAGTGCAAGATGGTTTAACAGTGTCACAAAAATAATTTCCGCTTGTTGAGCAAGATGCCATCTTGCTCTACTGTTTGCTTGCCGAACTTAACGCCCAGCGGGTTGTAAACAAACCTGTCAGGTGTTATGCGGAGGACGCGGTGTGTGCATTTCAAAACATCCCAAGTCATTTTAATCACGCGATCTCAACTCACGGTAGTTGAGATCGTTTTATTTTCGTCCAGACCTTCAAGGTCTCAAAGACCTTGAAGGTCTTGGAACAGGAGGCGCGCCTTGGAAGAAATCACTGTCTCAATCCCCGACATCGTCAAACCTAAATTAAGATTCTTAGAAGAAGTGAGCATGGCAACGCCCGGGGTCTCACGTTTGGAAATGTGCATTCAGTGTGGCACATGCGGCGGCTCGTGTCCTTCGGGGGCGGATATGGATCACACGCCGCGCGCCTTGTTCGCCATGATCCGCGCCGGGATGCGCGACGAAGTTTTGCAGAGCAACGCGCCGTGGTATTGCGTCTCGTGCTATTACTGCATGGTGCGCTGCCCGCAAGAAGTTCACGTGACCGATCTCATGTATACCCTCAAGCGCATGGCAATCCGCGAGGGCTACACCGATCACGATGCCGCGCCCGACTTCTCACAGACGTTCATCGGTTATGTCGAACAGTATGGGCGCAGTTTTGAACTTGGTCTCGCCACCCGCTTTCACCTTGCCCACTCCCCTCTACGCAAAGTGGGTATTGGCACACTCGCCCTGGATATGTTCGCCCGTGACCGGCTCTCGTTTGTGCCGACGCGCATTAAGGGCATGGATGGATTGCACGCGATCCTCGAAAAAGCAAAAGCGATCACCCACGACGCTGAATTGACAGGAGGCACGCAACTATTATGAAATACGGATACTACCCCGGCTGCTCGTTAGAACGTAACGCCGCCGCTTACGATATTTCGACTCGCGCCGTGGCGCGGACTCTTGGCTTTGAGCTGGATGAGCTCGACGACTGGAACTGCTGCGGCGCGACCGAGTACATCGCCATCAACAAACTTGCCGCCTATTCCCTCATCGGGCGAAATCTGGCACTTGCTCAGCAACAATTCCATGCCAACGGCAACGGTCATCTCGCGGCAGATGGTCGGGCGCAGTTGATCGCTCCATGCAGTGCCTGTTTCCTCAACCTGCGTAAAGCGGATCGCTATCTGCAAGAGGACACAAAACTGCGCGACACAACGAATGAGGCGCTAGCTGCCGCAGGGCTACACTACGATCCCGGCACCGTCTTCGTGCGCCATTTGCTGGAGATGATCATCAACGACATGGGATGTGACGAAGTCAAACGCCACGTCACTAAACCGCTCAACGGTCTGCGCGTCGCCTCGTACTATGGTTGCTTGCTGGTGCGCCCGCGTCTCGGCGGTGAACTCTCGGACGCAGAATATCCCGATGAGCTGGAATCGCTGATGAAAGTCCTTGGCGCTGAAGTCGTGGATTTTCCTTTAAAGACACATTGCTGTGGCGGGCATATGACTCAAATCTCGGCCGAGGTGGCTTACGAACTCATTCGCCGTCTCCTGCAAAACGCCAGTGAGTATCGTGCCGATGTCATCGTCACGATCTGCCCGATGTGCCAGTTGAATTTAGACGCCTATCAGACTCGAGTTAATCAGCACTTCGGCACCAACTTCAATTTGCCGATCTTGTACTTCACCCAGCTGATGGGCTTAGCCTTCGGGTTAGAACCTAAAGCGATTGGTTTTGGCAAAGAGATCGTCAGCGCCGAGAATGCGCTGATTAAAATCCAACGATCCCTTGAGCCTGCGGCAACCCCCGCTCCCTCCAGACCGCGCAAGAAGAAGGACGAAGGCTTACCCATGCCGCGTATGCCCGAAGATGAGGAGGTGTCCGCATGAGCGACGAACTGAATCTCGAAAACGCCGAGGAACGAATCGGCGTGTATATCTGTCACTGCGGCACCAACATCGCCGGAATAGTAGACGTTGCCGAAGTGCGCGAGTGGGCAGAGAAGCGGCTGAAGAGTCGCGGCGTGGTATTGGCTCGCGATTACAAATTCATGTGTTCGAGTTTGGGGCAAGAGTTGATCGAGAAAGATATTAAAGAGAATCAACTGACTCGCGTCGTGGTCGCCGCCTGCTCGCCACACTTGCACGAAAATACTTTTCGCACCGCCTGTAAACGCGCTGGACTGAATCCGTATCTATGCGAACTCGTTTCGATTCGAGAGCAAGTCTCGTGGGTGCATACCGATAAACTCGCCGCCACCGATAAAGCCAAAGCCGTTTTATCGGGCGGGGTTGAACGTGTACGCCATCACCAGCCGCTCGAACCATTGCGCGTCCCGATTCATCCGGCGACGTTGGTGGTTGGCGGCGGCATCACCGGAATCCAAGCGGCGTTAGAGATCGCCGACGCCGGACGGCGAGTCTATCTTGTCGAGCGTGATCCATCTATCGGCGGGCACATGTCGCAATTCGATAAAACATTTCCGACTCTCGATTGCTCGGCCTGCATCCTCACGCCGAAGATGGTCTCAGCCGGAATGCATCCCAACATCACGCTAATGACGTGGAGCGAAGTGACGAATGTAAGCGGTTACGTTGGAAATTTTGCCGTGACCATTAAACAGAAAGCGCGATGCGTGAAAACCGATTTATGCACCGGCTGCGGCATCTGCCAAGAGAAGTGTCCGAAGAAAGTGATTGACGAAGTGTATGAAGCCGGACTCGGCTACCGCAAAGCGGTCTACACGCCGTTCCCGCAAGCCGTGCCGAAGTTTCCGGTGATTGACATCCCGAATTGCACCTACTTCCAAAAAGGAACATGCAAAGCCTGCGAGAAATTCTGCCCGACGAATGCCATTGACTTCAATCAGAAAGATGAAGAGATCACGGTGGAGGTCGGCAACATTGTTTTGGCGACGGGCTACGATCTGTTTGATGCGCGCCGCATCCCGCACTACGGTTACGGACGACTCGCCAACGTGTTTACGAATCTGGAGTTTGAACGATTGACCAACGCCGCAGGACCGACGAATGGCAACATCGTGCTGCGCGATGGCAAGACGACTCCGAAAGTGGTGGGCATCATTCACTGCGTGGGCAGCCGAGATCGCAATTACAACAATTATTGTTCGGCAATTTGTTGTATGCAGAGTCTCAAGTTCGCCCACATAGTTAAAGAGCGCACGGGCGCGACGGTCTACAACTTCTACATTGATATGCGTACGGCGGCGAAAGCCTACGATGAGTTTTATCAGCGCGTTCTCGAAGAAGGCACGTTGTTCGTGCGCGGGCGCGTGGCTGAAGTGACCGACGCCGCGCGCTTGCCCGGTGAAGAGGGCAAGTTGATCATTCAAGTGGAAGATACGCTGGTCGGCAAGCAGCGCCGCATCGCGGTGGACATGGTCGTTCTCTCTGCCGGTTTGCAATCGCGTCACGATTCAAAAGAGGTCGCCAAACTGTTTGGCATCTCGTGCAGCGCCGATGCTTGGTTCATCGAGAAGCATCCCAAGCTCGATCCCGTTTCGACCATGACCGACGGCGTGTTCATCGCCGGATGCTGCACCGGTCCGAAAGATATTCCCAACAGCGTCTCGCAAGGTTCGGCCGCGGCGGCGCGCGTGTTGACCTACATTGATCGCGGCGAGATCACTTTAGAGCCGGTGCGCGCCAGCATCAACGAAACGCAATGTTCCGGCTGCCGCATCTGCAACAACTTGTGTCCGTTCAACGCCATTCTCTTCCACGCCGATCGAATGGTGTCGGAAGTGAACGCCGCGCTGTGTCAAGGTTGCGGCACCTGTGTCGCCGCTTGCCCGGCAGGCGCCATCAGCGGCACCGGATTCAGCAACGAACAGATCATGGCGCAGATCGAAGGACTGTTGTTGTTGAATTTGAATGGAGCGCGTGAGCGAGAGTTAGTGATGGCATAGTAAACAGTGATCAGTAATCAGTTATCAGTAAAACCGATCACTGATTACTGATCACTGACAACTGATCACTGGAGAAAACCATGAGTGAAAATTTTGAACCCGTCATCATCGGCTTCACCTGTAACTGGTGCAGTTATCGCGCGGCAGATTTAGCCGGGACGGCGCGGGTGAAGTATGCGCCGAATGTGCGATTGATCCGCATGATGTGTTCCGGACGCCTCGACCCGACCTTTGTGATGAAAGCCCTCTCAGGGGGCGCCGACGGTGTGCTTATTACCGGCTGTCATCCCGGCGAATGCCACTACATCGAACAAAACTACAAAGCCCTGCGGCGTTTCATTTTGTTGAAGCGCACACTGACGCAAATGGGAATCGAACCGGGGCGGATCAAATTGGTGTGGGCAAGCGCGGCAGAGGGCGTGAGGCTCGCCGCAGAGATCACCAAGATGGTGGAAGAGGTGCGGGCGTTGGGTCCGTTGAATTGGAACAGTGAGCAGGTATCAGTAAGCAGTAATCAGTCATCAGTAATCAGTGATCAATCGCCTACACTGATAACTGTTCACTGATCACTGTTCACTAAAGAGGCGAATATGAGCAAACCGAAATTTGCCATGTACTGGGCGGCGTCGTGCGGCGGCTGTGAGATCGCCGTGTTGAACATCCACGAAAAAATTTTGGACGTGGATGCTAACTTTGATGTTGTTTTCTGGCCCGTAGCGATGGACGCCAAGTATAAAGATGTCGAAGCGATGGACGATGAATCGATCCTGCTGACGCTGTTCAACGGCGGCATCCGCAACGATGAAAACGAAAAGATGGCGAAGTTGATGCGGCGCAAATCGAAAATCCTTGTCTCGTTTGGATCGTGCGCCTGTGAGGGCTGCATCCCCGGTCTCGCCAACTTCAGCAACGTGGACGAGATCATTGACACCGCCTTTCACACCCTCACCACCGATAACGGCAGCGAATTTAAATTACAGACTCACTACTCCGTGCCCGAAGGCGAGATACACATCCCGACTCTGCTGCCGCTGTTGAAGACACTCGATCAAGTGGTGAAAGTGGATTACTACATGCCGGGCTGCCCGCCCGAGTCACATCAGATCGCCGCCGTGATCGATCTCGTCATACAAGTGTTACAAGGCAAAGCGACTCTGCCATCGCCGGGCGCGACGATTGGCGTGGGCAACTCCACGGTGTGCGATGAATGTAAACGCGCGCGCAACGAGAAGAAGATCAAATACTTCACACGCATTCAACTCACCCATCCCGATCCCGCGCTGTGTTTGTTAGAGCAAGGTATTCCGTGCAACGGGCCCGCCACGCGCAGTGGCTGTGGCGCGTTGTGTCCAGCGGCGGGCGCGCAGTGCATCGGCTGTTACGGACCCGCTGAAGGTGTGATGGATTACGGCTCACGTTTGATCAGTTCGTTTGCTTCGGTGATTGACGGCAACACTCCGGAAGAGATTGAAAAAGTAATTGACGGCATCGCCGATCCCGCCGGACAGTTTTATCGTTTTAGTTTGGCGGGATCGTTGTTGAGAGGGAGTAAGACAGCAAGGAGCTAAAGGAAATGGGGGAAACAAAGGAAAAGCCTTTCTTTCCTTTCCTTCCTTTCCTTTGTTTCCTATAGTTCCTTTGAAAGGTGACTTATGCAGCGCTTAACCATTGACCCCATCACCCGTTTAGAAGGTCACGGCAAGATCGAAATTTTTTTGGATGAAGACGGCAACGTCGCCAACACTTATTTTCAGATTCCCGAACTGCGCGGCTTTGAACGATTCTGCGTCGGGCGCCCGGTGGAAGAGATGCCGTTGTTGACGAATCGCATTTGCGGCGTCTGCCCCGAAGCGCACCACATGGCAGCCGCGAAAGCCGCCGATGCCGTTTATCACGTTGACCCGCCACCCGCTGCCAAAAAACTTCGTGAGCTGCTCTATAGCGGATTCTATTTCACCGATCACACCACACACTTCTACGCACTGGGCGGTCCCGATTTTATAATGGGACCCGACGCGCCCGTTGCCGAAAGAAATATCCTCGGCGTGATTCACAAAGTGGGTTTAGAGATCGGCGGCAAAGTGATTCAAGCCCGCAAGTATGGCCACACCATCGTCGAGATGATCGGCGGGCGCAAAGTGCATCCATGCACTTCAATTCCGGGTGGACTCACCAAAGGCATCACCGAAGAACAACGCAAAGAGATCGAGCAGATGGGTCGCTGGGGGATTGAGTTCGCGCAGTTCAGCATTGATCTCTTCAACAAAATTGTGTTGGGCAACAAAGCCTACGTGGACTTGATCATCGGCGACATCTACACCCATCACACTTACTACATCGGCACGGTAGATGAAAAGAACAAAGTGAATTTCTACGATGGCAAAGTAAGCGTGGTGGACCCCGACGGCAAACGCATCGGCAAGTATGCCGCCAACGAATACACTGAATGGATCGCCGAACACGTTGAACCCTGGACGTATCTCAAGTTCCCCTATCTCAAAAAGATCGGCTGGAAAGGTTTCGTAGATGGAAAAGATTCCGGTGTGTATTGCGCCACCCCGCTCTCGCGCCTCAACGCCGCCGACGGCATGGCAACGCCTCTCGCCCAAGAAGAGTACGAAAAGTTTTACTCCACGCTGGGCGGCAAACCGGTGCATCAACGACTCGCCACGCATTGGGCGCGGTTGATCGAATTGCTTTACGCCGCCGAGCGCATCGTCGAACTCGCCACCGACCCGGAGATCACCTCACCCAACTTCCACACCATCCCCACTGAAAAACCAACCGAAGGCGTGGGCATTGTTGAGGCGCCGCGCGGCACACTGACACATCACTATTGGACAGATGAGCGCGGCGTGTTGACCAAAGTGAATCTCATCGTCGGCACGACCAACAACTATGCCCCGATGAGCATGTCCATCAAGAAAGCGGCAGAGGCGTTTATTAAGAAAGGCGTGGTCGTCAATGAAGGGATTCTGAATCGGGTCGAGATGGCGTTCCGCCCCTACGATCCATGCTTTGGCTGCGCCACGCACTCGCTTCCCGGTCAGATGCCATTGCAACTCACGATCCGAAACGCAAAGGGTGAAGTGGTGGAGGTGGTGAAGAGGGATTAGAAGTTGGAAGTTGGAGGTTGGAGGTTGGAGATTAGAGATTGGAGATTGGAGATTGGGGATTGGGCTTTTGGGTTTTTGGGCTTTTGGGCTTTTGGGATTTTGGGATTTTGGGTTTTTGGGATTTTGGGATTTTGAAATTTGAAGTTTGAAGTTTGATATTTGATACAATGATCACGAGAGAGTCTGCCTGCCCATTGTCACATTCAAAAGGAGGATGTCATGGCGGAAAGCGTTTATAAAGTAATCGAATTGGTTGGCACCAGCACCGAGTCGTGGGAGAAGGCGGCGGCAGCCGCAGTGAACCGCGCCGCGCAATCGTTGCGCGATCTGCGCGTAGCAGAAGTGATCGTGCTCGACATGCAACTCGAAGAAGGCAAAGTGGTTGCCTATCGCGCCAAAATCAAAGTGTCGTTCAAATACGAAGGCAAAGAAGCGTAAAA
>CAKKQG010000468.1:0-1646 GCA_919901875.1 Anaerolineales bacterium | reverse complement strand
CCTATCGCGCCAAAATCAAAGTGTCGTTCAAATACGAAGGCAAAGAAGCGTAAAATCTCGCGGGCAGACTCTCTCAAATGAAAACACTAGTGATCGGTCTCGGCAACCCAATTCTCGGCGACGACGGGGTCGGCTGGAAAGTTGTGGAGGAGATACAACAGCGAATAGATGATCCGCATAGCCGCTCTGCGTGGCAAATCGCAAATCACTATTCGCTATCGGCTATCAGCCATGCGGAGCAGCCATCCGCCATCGAATTCGATTGCGCTGCCGTTGGCGGCATCACCTTGATGGAATATCTCATCGGCTACGATCGCGCCATCGTCATTGACGCCGTCATCACGCATCAACCTATCGGCACGGTCAGCCTCTTCCGCTTAAACGATCTCCCCGAACATTCCACGTTGCACACCTCATCGCCGCACGACGCCTCTCTACAAACCGCCATCGCCGCCGGTCAAGCGATGGGCGCACATTTGCCCGACGAAGTGATCATCATTGGCATTGAGGCTAAAAAAATTTACGACTTCAGCGAAGAACTCAGTTTCGAAGTCGAAGCCGCCGTGCCGCGCGCGGTTGATGAAGTCTTGCTGCTGTTAGAGAAGGAGACACACTATGATCTCACCTGAAATTTTACGACGTTATCCATTCTTCGGTTTCATGACCGACGCCGAACTCAAAGCGGTGGCGATGATCGCCGAAGAAGTTTCTTACAAAGAAGGCGAGACTCTTTTAGAAAGCGAGAAGCCCGCCAACTCGCTCTTCTTTTTGGTCGAGGGCAGCGTAGACCATCTTTACGTCGTCAACGATCACAACCACACCAAGACGCGCAAAGAATTTCACATTGATGAATTTGCGCCGGGCGACATCGTCGGCATCTCAGCCTTGATCGAACCCTATCGCTACACCGCCACCGTGCGCGCGCACACACCCACCTGCGCCATTAAAATTGCCGGCGATGCTCTGCGCGCTTTGTGTGAAGTGGACACCGCGCTGGCCTATCGCTTGATGCGCGAAACGGCGAAGGCGGCGATGGAGCGTCTGCACAGCACGCGCATATTGTTGGCGGCGGCGCGCGCAACTTAGCGAGTCATCCGCTTCATCCATCCCGCCCACGCGCCCCAGCCCCAGGCGAAATGAATGATCACGTAGGCGCAGGCAAGAGGCAGAATGTGTCGCGCCTCTCGTGCCTGCCGTATTGATTCGATCAGCACAACCGTTAAATAAATTCCCCACACGATCCACAACGCTGGAATGATCAACGCGAGGAGACTCAACACCGACCACGCAATCGGAATCAATTGACGCGCGCGGATCGAACGGGGATGCCGCCTCAGCATCTGTGCCTTCCACCAACCGTAACGCCAATACTGCTGCGCCAGAGCGCGCAAGGTTGAAGCTGCATAATACTCACAGCGAATCTTTGGATCGAAATAAATTCGCCCGCCGCGTTGACGCAAGCGAAAATAAAATTCGTAATCTTCATTGGCGAATAGCTCTTCGTTATAGCCGCCAACGCTCTCCCATGTCCCACGACGAAAACATCCAAACGGCACGGTATCCACGTCGCCTGCTTGAGCAGTAGGCGAACGATACGCCGCGTCGCCCGCACCCAACGGCGAACTTACTGCCGCCGCGATAGCCGC
>CAKKQG010000467.1 GCA_919901875.1 Anaerolineales bacterium | reverse complement strand
TTCCGCAGGTGGGATGAATTGCTAAATCACGTTCACCACTTTTCATCCGCGCCAGCGCTTCGTGCGCCGATTCAATAATTTCTTCTTCGCTGAGATCGCCCATCAACACAAAGCCGCTTAAATCCGAACGACCCACCACGCTCACGCGGCGTTTGCGCGAGAGAAGATGAATCGTGGCGTGTTCGAGTCCGTGATTGCGGCGGATGCGATCAATGGGCGGGTAGGTGAGGAGGGGTTGAAGTGATTGCATGTGGTAAGTATACAACTGAAATAAAAAGACCGACGCGGTTTAGCAAACCGCGTAGGTCTAATAAATTTACGCCGTTACCGCTTGCGTTTGCTTGATTGCTTGCGGTGAAGTGGCGGCGATGAAACCGGCGAACATCAACGCCGCGCCGATCAGTTCGCTGACGTAGAGATAATCGCTCAACCCAAACTTGATCAACGTGCCTGCGGCGGCGGGGAACATCGCGCCGACGGCGATGAGAATGTTGCCGACGACTCGATGTGGCAAAATTTGTTTGCGCCAAAACAAATACGCCGAATAGATTGCCCCGCCGATCAACGTGATCGTGCCGTAGATGTTGAGCAGAACCGTGAGCAATGTAACGAAACCACTGCGCTCCATCATCGTTTTGTATTGCGTGGAAATAGCGATGTGCGGATCAAAAGTGGAAGGATCAATTTTGGCAATGGCGATCAACGCGATAGAGAGGATCGAGATCACCGCGAGTGCCGCCGCCGATGCGTGTGCAACTTTTTCTTTGCTCACCAACAGATACACTGTGCCTTGCCCCAACCATGCCGCCGTCAACATCGCGCCGCTGAGATACCATAAGCGCAAAATAAAATCACTCCACGCCAGCGCGAGAAATGATTCGGCGAATGTGCCTGCGGCAAATAACACGAGCCCGATGCCCCACATCAGCAAGTGAGTGCCGCGTTTGTGGTTGTAACGCGCCAACACCGACCAGGCAAAGAGAAGCGCAACCAACGTGGAAATGAACGGAAGATATTTGAGAATCATGCAAGCCTCCAAAGAGAGAGTTGTTTCGATTTTAGCGCATCTGTTGGATTTATCAATTAACAAACGTCATCGGATTATCCATAGAGTGTCATCCCTTAAGCGCGTCCATCTCATCTGCGTTTAATCTACGCGGGGGCAGATAGACATCGAACAAAACCTCGCTGCACAAAAAGATCGAGTGCGGTCTTTGCATTTCATCTTTCGAGAGCAAACCCAACCTCTCATATAAACCAAAATATAAATTCTTGGCGCGACCTTGCCTGATGTTCATCTCGTCGTGCCAAACGGAATAACTGCCCAACGCGCCGTCGAGGCGATAAAAGAATCCGTCAACGGGATGAGTGAGGATCAACTTCATCTGATCGTAAGACTGGAATCCTTCGGTGACGCCGACAACCTCTCCCGTATCTTCGATCTCAATTTCAGCCTCTCCCCATTTCGACTCGGTTGCATAATGCCATTTGCCGTTCTCGCATTGGATTTTGTATCGCGCGTAATGCCAAGGGATGCGCCACAAAAGTCGCGCCGCGTAAACGATACCAGACCCCAGCGTTGTGCCAAAGAACCACACGCAATGCTCGCCCGTTTTCTTGTCAATCACATACACCCGATAAT
>CAKKQG010000466.1 GCA_919901875.1 Anaerolineales bacterium | reverse complement strand
CCTCAGCGCGGAGACCGTTCATTTAATTGAAGGCTTCCTCGGCGTCGAAGAATATGTGGGCGATTATGTTTTGGAGAGCATGAACATTTTTCGCGAGTCGCGTCTGCGGCGCAACATGCAATTGCAGTGGGGCGCCGAAGAAGCGAAGCATGGCGTGTCGTGGGAACTGGTGTTGAAACATTCCCTTGCCCGCACCGAAGAACAACTCAATACCTATCTCGACAAAGTGCGCAACTTCCATTGGAGTCCGCACCAACATCCGGGCATGGAGACGCCTCTCGGCTTTAGCGCATATGCCATGGTGCAAGAACGCGCGACCTACTTTAATTATCAAGAGATGCGCGCCCGCATCCGTGAAGAATACGGGCTGCCCTCGACTCCTACGGCTGAAGAGACTTCGCGTGGATCAGAGATCGGCGCTTCGGAAGCGTTTCGGGTTGTGGGGATTGACGAAGTGGCGCATCACGGAATTTTCCTCAAGGTGGTGCAGACCCACATCAAATATTTCCCGTCGGACGCTTTTGAGACATTGAAGAAAGTTTTTGACGGATTCCAGATGCCGTCGCTCAGTTTGATCCCGAATGCGCGGCATTTCTTGCGCGCAGTTAACCGCACTAATTTTTACAGCGGCCCGATTCATCGTGAGAAGGTGCATAACTTTGTGTTGAAGGCATTGGGTCTCGAAGATAACGACGCCTTTGAGAAGGCGGTGCAGTTCGCTCGCAATCTGCCCGAGAATCTCGGTCCTGACTCGGTGACACTCAGCCGACTCGGCGAATGGGTCGTGGGGTATAGCGAAGCACCGGCGACATCGTAAAGCCAATAAAGCAAAATGCCGAGTGTCACAGACACCCGGCATTTTTATTTAAAGAATTTTCTTGCGCGGTTTGAGATATAGCGAGACGATTTATAAGGTGTCCCACGTCTTGACGACCATGCGGAAGATGTCGGACTCGGTGATGATGCCGACGAGTTTATCGCCTTCGACGACCGGTAGTCCGGCGATCTTGTTCTCCAGCATCAGCCGCGCCGCTTCGCCCAGGCTGGTGCCAGGGGTGACGGTGAGCGGGTTGCGCTTCATGATCTTATCGAGGGTGAGCTTGACCAGAAGATAATTTAATTCGTAGATGCTTAAGCTCGTCGCAGCAGAAGGCTCTGCGCCGCGAATGTCGCCGCGTGTGACAATGCCAACGAGTTTGCCGTTCTCGGTGACGAGCAAGCGGCGAATTTTTTTATCCGTCATCATTTTGTGTGCGTCGGGCAGTATGGTATGCACATCGGCTGTGACCGGGTCCTTGCTCATCCAATCTTTGACAAGAGAGTTTTTCATAATGACCTCCTAACGGGTTGATTAAAGCATAGCCTTTGGCTGTCTACTGGCGTAGTGCCGACTGTCACCACACCTAAAGCGCATACTCTTAAATCCGGTGTTAGTGTTGTAGTGGCGGCGTCACCTAAAAGAATAAGGCAAATTGTATAAATGGCTTATATCGAAAGTCATATAACCGATAAGTAGGTGTCATAGTTCAATTATGCCTAGTCATATCCAGAATAGTATGATTATTACTGACATGCGGTGCAAATGAATCCTACAATGCAGGCAAGATAACGAACACAAGAATAGCCGAATGGTTATCAAAAAATTTCAAAGTTCAAATCTGGAGGTTATCATGTCTGCTGTAATTACTCGTAAAGGGGAATTTGTTCAGGACCCGCCGTTGGTTCAAAAGTTGCTCACCGATGTTCGCGCTGGTTGGTTGTTTCTGCCCTTCCGTATTTGGTTAGGCTGGCAATGGGTGAGCTCAGGGTCGGGGAAGATCGTTGAACCCAAATGGGTTGAAACGGGCGAGGCGCTCAAAGCGTTTTGGGTGAGTGCGGTGAAAATCCCTGCCACTGGCAGGCCAGCGATCTCGTTTGATTGGTATCGCATGTTCTTGCAAATGTTGCTCGATACTCAGTCTTACACTTGGTTTGCCAAGTTGGTTGCCTACGGTGAGGTGTTGATCGGCATCGCCCTGATCATCGGCGCGTTCACCGGCATTGCCGCCTTCTTTAGTGGTTTCATGAATTGGAATTTCATGATGGCTGGATCGGCTAGCACGAACCCGATGCTCTTTGCGATTGCGGTGTTCCTCATCTTGGCTTGGAAGGTGTCTGGATACATAGGCGCGGATTTCTTTCTCCTGCGCTTCATCGGCACACCGTGGCGCGGAGTTCCGTCAAGCATGCCACCTCTTGAGCCCAATCCGGTAAAGTAAGCCACAACTGAATAAAAACAAAACCGCGCCAAGAGGCGCGGTTTTTGTTTTAAGAGTTGATGTTACTTGCTCAAAGTTAAAAGCAGAACGCAATGATGCCTGATAATTTAGACAGATGCAGTTTCTGAAATAACGACACGATTGCGACCCAGTGATTTGGCGACATAGAGTGCCTTATCCGCGTCTTGCAAAACGGTCTCGCCATCCACGCCGTTAAGTGGGAACTCCGCTACGCCGGCAGAGAGCGTGGCGGATAATATGTGCCCGCCGTAGGTGAGGCGTAACTCTTGAAATGTAGATCGCACCTGTTCGGCGCGCCGTTGAGCGATGTTCAGCGATGCCCCCGGCAGCACGATTACAAATTCTTCGCCGCCGTAACGGCAGGCGATGTCGCCATCGCGTGTTTTGGCGGCGAGTAGGGTCCCCAATGTTTGCAACATCATATCTCCCGCTTTATGCCCGTAGGTGTCATTGATGCTTTTGAAATGATCCAAATCGATCATGATGATGCTCAAAGGAGTGGAAGCGCGACTGGCTTGGGCGACTTCGCGGTCAAGCGTTTCTACTAAGTAACGACGGTTGAACAATCCGGTGAGCGGATCGCGGATGGCTTGCTCGCGCAGCTGCGCTTGCAGCGCTTCGATCTCGGCCAGCTGCAGGCGGAGTTGCTCGTTTGCCTGACGAACTTCGGCTTCGCGCTGTTGAGTCGCTTCGTATAGCTGCGCGTTTTGAATGGCAATGCCCACGTTGGCGGCGATGGTGGTGAGCAAACGTATATCTGCCGGAGTGAAGGCGTACTCGCGTTTAAAATCTTGCACACTGATAACGCCAATGATCTTATCGCCCAAGCGCATCGGCACGCCCAGCCACGATTTGGGTAGCCCGCCAGAGTAGGTGGGCATTCTGCTGACGCCCAGCTCGGCGCTGCGTGGTATGTAGTCATGATCAATTAAAAGTGGTTGCCCGGATGAGATGATGACGGAGGTGAGCCCTTCGCCCAAGCGCATCGTGCGGTTTCCGATCTGCCCTTGCGGAGAATCCCAATAGGGGAGGTGGATCAATCCTGTGGCGTGATCATAAAGGGCGATGTAGACCGCTTG
>CAKKQG010000465.1 GCA_919901875.1 Anaerolineales bacterium | reverse complement strand
TCCAGATCGCGTTGAATGGTGAGGCTGCTTTCAATGGCGGCGATGCTTACTTGCAATAACACACTTTGCGATCCGATGACCGAGACTCCGGCGGGGAGCTTGAGTCCGAGTCGAGTCTCGATGTCGTCGCTGGCTTTGCTGATGTTAAGTTTTTCTGTTTCGACCACGCCGGGCAGCGCGGCGACGAGAGATGGATCGGATGAGAACAATGTGACGACCGATGGCGCGACGACGATGTTGGTGATGCGATGTCCGGTGGCGATCTGTCCTTCGATCAGGGCTTTGACGGCGACATCACGGTAGCCGCCCAGTTGTTCAACGGCGACGATCACCGGCGCGGTTGCCGGCTCCACTTTCACACCCGACACAAATTGCCCGGACGTGTTGACCGCGATCAATGTGATGTTGTCGTTGATGGGTTGTTTGACTCCGTTAAGGTTGATGGGCGCGAGCAGTTCACTAACGGTGTCGGCAGCAGAAGCGGGTCCGGAGATGGTGGCACTCCGTGGAGTCAACTGCGGCAATTTTGCTTGATACCCCACCGCCGGTTCGCCGCGCATTTGAACTTTGATCGGGATGTTGCGTGTGACGATCTTTTCCAGAGTCAATCGCGTTTGCGATGGTGCAATGCTGATGATGCGCGCTTCTCGATAATCAATTGCGGATTGGAGAGAGAGGCTGATAGAGCCGGTGGCGGAATTAGAAAGATCGGCGGTGATATGAATCTGATCGGCGTTGAGAGTCGCCCAGACCGAAGCCGGGGCGCGGACTCGGACCTCGACCGCCGGTGGTTTATCGCCGACGACGATCATGCCCTCGGGCAGATTCTGTAAGGCAACCGGAATCAATTGCGGGAACGCTTTTTCTTGAAATGGGTCGGCTTCGTTAAGCGCGACGATCCAGATCGTGATAGCGATTGCGATGGAGAGGAAAAGCGTTGTGACGTTGCGAATGAACCAGCGAAACATGATGATGTCAAATAGCGAATAGCAGATGGCGAATAGCAGATAGCGAATGGCAATTTGCCATCCGCGATACGCCATCTGCCATTAGCCAACTTCGTGTTGTTTTTTGGGAGAGGCTTTTAACCACCCAAAGAGTCTATTGTCGCGGGGGCGATGGAAGGCGGTTAAGATATTTTGTAACCGAGCCGAGTCGAGTCGTCGAATCATTTTACCATTATGTGCGACGGAGATCGTGCCGGTTTGTTCGGAGACCACGACGGCAACCGCGTCCGAGGCTTCGCTGATGCCGAGCGCGGCGCGATGGCGCAACCCAAATTGTTGTTGCGAGAGCGTGGCATCAATGGAAAGGGGAAGCACACAGGCGGCGCTGGCGATGCGATTCTGGCGAAGAATGACCGCGCCATCGTGCAGCGGCGTATCCTTGATAAAAATTTGCACCAGCAGTTCAGCGCTGACCAGCGAATCCATTTTCACGCCCGTGTCCACATAATCCTGCAAACCGGCTTCGCGCTCAATGATGATCAACGCCCCATAATGTTGATCAGAAAGTTGCTGGCAGGCGAGGGCAATGCACTCGATCTCTGGTGATGTCGCCGACGATTCGACCCCGCCGATGGTGAGGAAATTGCTGAAGCGCCCCAGACGTTCTAGCGCGCGACGAATCTCCGGTTGAAAGACGATGGGGATAGCCAGAAGCAAGGCGGGCAGTGTGCTTCGCAATAACCAACTGAAAGCACGCAGACGGAAGAACGCGCTAAGCAGTGCGACGATGACCGTGATGATGATTACGCCGCGCATCAACACCACGGCTTGTGTGCCGCGCATGATGACGAATAATGTGAAGAAGACAACCGTCACGAGAAGGATGTCTACAACGCTGAGCCAGTCAAGGCGTTGAAAAATAAAAGTGGCTTCGGTGAGGAATTCGGTCAACGGCAAAACGTTTGGTAAGACCTCACAGGTCTTAAAGACCTGTGAGGTCTTGCGGAGTTAACCAGACTGTAGCTGCGCGAGTACCGCTTGATACTCTGCCACGTTGTCTGGCGACAGGGCAATGATCGCTTGGATCGTTTTAATGGACTCAGCGCGATTGCCGGCTTGCAGATGCAGTTCGCCGATGGCGTCGAGTTGGGCGATGGCGTCGGCTTTGCGTCCGGTCTCTTGGTAGAGGCGGGCGAGGCGCGAGTGAATCCCGATGTCGTCGGCATGATCGCGCAGTATTTGTTCAAGGAAGGAGATCGCCGTCTTGGCATCGCTTTTGCTCAATACCATCTTCAAGAAATCATCGGTTTCACCGAGTGCTTGCCGCGCTTGGTTGTTGCGGAAGTACAGGTCAACTAGCATGACGCGCCCCTGCGCGTTGCCCGGGTCGGTGGCTTTCACTTGAGCGTAAGTGACCATCGCCTGCCGCCAATCGAGTCGCTGCATATCAATATCGCCCATGCGAAGCAGAATCTTCAACGCCAACGAACGGTCTCCGGCGCTGGGGCGTTGAGCGAGAGTGGTAGCGTCGGCGTACGTGCGGCGAGCCATTTCGAGATCGGCAAGATCATAATAGGCTTCCGCCATTTCAATATATTGCTTAATCGCTTCAACCGTCTTGCCCTGCGCCTTAAGCATCTCGATCAGCTTGGCGCGGGCATTGACATCCTGCGGCGCCAGGTGGGCGATCTCTTCGTAAATTTTTGCGGTGCGGCTGCCGTTGCCGCGCACATGGTAGAGGTTAGCGACAGCCGTGTACTTGGCGACGGCGGCTTCAATCCGATTCTCTTTAGCGAGTATTTCGGCGACTTTGAGGTGCGCCGGTATGTAGAGCGGCGACGACTCAATCGCCCGATGCGCTTCATCCATCGCCGAGACCAGCCAGTTGTTCGCCATATACTTATTAATCAACGACATGCTTTCCATAATCCGATCCGCGCCGGGGATGAGAAGCAAATCGGCGAGCGGCGCAAGCGCGCCACTTTGTTCAATATCGAGCTGTTCACGCGAGACCTTCACCCGCTCTTCCCAATCGGGACCGGATAGGAAGGCAATGAGATTTTCACCAAGACTGATCAGATCATCTTCACTGGGGTTCTCGCGATCCATGCTGGCGTAAAAGTTTTCGTAAAGATTGCTTAACGCATCGGCTTGAGTGGCGGGGACGGTCGTGATGTCCACTGCTCTCAGAGAGTTGATCAACTGAATGACCGCCTCTTTCATTTTGTCAGTTCGGGCATAACACACGCCCAGACCATAATGCGCGCCGGAAGCATATTCTGGATTCTTGGTGGCAGAGGTGAAATGCTTTATGGCTTCTTTGTAATTCTCTTGATCGAGATAGTTGCTGGCAAGGGTGTAATACAACGAGGCGTTATCCAGCCCGGCGCGCAAGGCTTTCTCGAAAAACGAATTGGCGACTTCACTATCTCCTTGTGTTTGCGCCTCGATGGCTTGGCTTAAACTACTGACAATCTGTGAGCGGTTAGAGCTTTTCGAATCCTTCTTTGGTTCGGATTTAATGCCGCGCATGAAACCTGTGCCTTGCGGCGACTTCGGCGGCTCTGGCTCAACCGAGGAGACATCGCCAATATCAAATAATGATTCGGCGAGCATCGCCAACGCCAGTTGGCGGCATGTTTCCAGAGGGTTGAATTTCTTTTCGGTCCCGCTGACTTCTTTAAGTGTGGGCTTCTTATCTTGATTGGGCGGCGCGGCAAAGGCATTGAGGCGGCGCAGCATACCGGTCGAGGTGGGTCCTTTGGTAGTGCGTCGCGGTTCGGGCAGCAACTCGCCGCGTTGGATCATGTTCAACGCTTTATTGGCGTCGGCGCTTTGCGGATCGGTTTGCAATGCGCGCTGCGCCGTTTGCATCGCTTTCGGAATATCGCCTTGTGATTGAAAGATACGCGCGACTTCAATGTATTCGGCAACAGATTCGGCAGTCTTGCCGATTCGCTCGTAAGCCAGCGCCAGACGCGAATGGGCGTTGATGTTGTTAGGGGCGAGTATCGCTGAACGCCCCCAACTCTCGATGGCTTTCTCAATCTCGCGACGGTTTACGTAGATCTCACCTACGGCGTAATACGCTTGCGCCGCCGGAGCAATTTGACCAAAGTCTTCCATCAACTCGGCGCACTTTTCAATCGGCACCGGATCGCCCGGGCTGACTCGCGCCGCGCGTTGATAAACGATCAATGCTTCTTTTTGTTTATTGAGAGCAAGCAGGGCTTGACCCAGATTGGACAAGACAGTTGGATCGTCAGGAAATTCTTCGAGCGCGATGCGATACGAAGCAATGGCTTTATCCCACTTCTGATCCCACGCCGCAGAGATGCCATCGTTAAGAGCTTTTTCGTAAACGTCACGCCTCACTTTTTACTCTTCACTTTCTTAACGACCTTCCTCTTCTCGCCTAACAACTCTGCCAAGATCGCTTTCTGCGCGTGCAAACGATTCTCGGCTTGCGGGAAGAGGACGCTGTTAGGACCATCGGCTATGTCATCTGTGATCTCTTCACCGCGATGCGCCGGTAAGCAGTGCATCACTAACACCTCGGGTTTGGCTTTGCTCACCAAAGTCGCGTTCACTTGATACGGCGGGAACACGGCGGCGCGTTTTGTTTTTTCCGATTCTTGTCCCATGCTTGTCCACACATCGGTATAAATTACGTCAGTGTCGCGCACGGCTTCAAAGGGATCAGTGGTTTCAAAAATTTGGCTGCCGCTCTTCGCGGCGAACTCGCGCGCTTTCACAACAACGAGAGGCGGCAGTTGATAATCGAGCGGGGTGGCGATCTTGAAATGGATTCCCAACTTAGTGCAGATGTGGATCAACGACGTTGCCACGTTGTTGCCGTCACCCACGTAGGAGACGGTCAACCCTTTGAGTCGAGGCCTCCGCTCCAGAATCGTCAGAATATCGCCCAGCGCCTGACAGGGATGATTGTGATCGGAGAGTCCATTGATCACCGGCACCGTGGCATATTGGGCGAGCGTCAGAACGTGTTCGTGATCAAACACCCGCGCCATGATCCCATCGGCATAACCCGACAACACCCGCGCTACATCCGCCACCGACTCGCGCTTGCCCAAGCCGATCTCATCGGGCGAGATGTAAAGGGCGTCGCCGCCTAAATGCTTCATGGCGATCTCAAAAGAAACGCGCGTGCGCAGCGACGGCTTTTGAAAGACCATCGCCAAATTCTTGCCTGCCAAAATCGGCTTGTTGCCGCCTTTGGCGCGTTCCTTCTTTAACTTCAGCGCAAGGTCAAGCAAATTTTCGATTTCGGTTGAGGTCAGCTCGGCAATAGTGAGGAAATGTTGCACCTTTTAATTCTCCGTAACGATGAGGTGAAGTGGAGTATACAATGACACATAGACAATGACAAATCTTTAAATCATGATAAACTGAATCGTAGCGTTTCTACAGAACAATGATCAAAACCGGATCGCCCAATCCTCAGCAATTTTCACACGGTGTCGCCGCCATCGCCGTAGCAATGGCCACTTTTTTTGTTGCCTTGTTTCTGCGCGCCTCGTCCGTCACGCTTGTAGAATTGCCTCTAGCCGCGCCGCAGTTGATGGCAAAAGAGTCAGACGGCTTGTTGCGCGTCGCCGCCGAGCATCTCTCCAAGTTACAAGGCGGTGTGAGCATCGGCGGCTTCCCCGGCTTCGAGCCACCCGACGATGATGAGCGTTATAAGCGCAAGGTCAAAGATTCGAGTTATACTGGCGAAGAGGCAAACACTTGGCTGAAAGAGATCA
>CAKKQG010000464.1 GCA_919901875.1 Anaerolineales bacterium | reverse complement strand
ACGGTGTTTTTGTTTGCCCGACGGTCTTTGGTTCAATGTAGTCCCCCTCACGGAGAAAAAATCATAACCGCGTGGAAATATTTTTCACACAGATTCAAAACGTAAAAAGATCATAAGGTCTAAATAAATTCATTGCAAACCACGCGCGCATCAAAAACGTCTTATGCTATGCTAGAGAGGAAATTGCCGAAGGGAAAGAAGCATGAGTACCTCATCTTTTTCACGACGAGGTTTTTTGAAGTTAGCGGGCGGAGCTGTGGCCTCAACGTTGGTTGCCGCTTGTGGCAGCACCATAAAAATTTCTTCCACCAAGCCGGGCAGCGGAAGCGAGTCGTCTTCCACCTCGGAAGTGATTGAACACCCTACCGCCGAGATTGCCTGGAAGTTATTGCAGGAGGGCAATCAGCGGTATGCGCTTTCCAAAACTACGCGCCCCAATCAAAGTGACACGCGCCGCGCAGAATTGGCGAAAGGACAAGCGCCCTTTGCCATTATTTTTGGTTGCGTTGACTCGCGTGTGCCGCCCGAGCTTGTTTTTGATCGTGGCTTGGGCGATCTGTTTGTGGTTCGCACGGCAGCTCACACGCTGGATCGTGCCGCGTTGGGCAGCATTCAATTTGGAGTGGAAGAACTGCATATCCCATTGATCGTTGTGATGGGTCACGAAAAATGTGGCGCGGTGTCGGCGGCGATTGAGGCCGTCGAGAAGAATATCCGCGCGCCCGACGCCATCGACTCGTTAGTGCAAGCTATCAAACCGGCGATTGAGAAGTCGAAGGGTCAGACGGGGGATAAGTTGGACAACGCGGTAAAAGCCAACACGGCATTAACGGTGGAAGCGTTGAAGGCAAATACGATTCTTGGCGGCGAGATCAAGCAAGGCAAATTGATGATCGTTAGCACACGTTACGATTTGGATACAGGAGCGGTGGAATTGATTGTGTGACTGTAATTGTTTTGATCGTCTTCTTGGTTTATTCTCTCTATACGTTTGACTTACGCCAGCTTTACGGCGTCTACTTGGCATTAGTGCTAAAGTCATATCCACTAGGATTAACGTAACTCTGGTGTTGATTGGAGATAAGACCATGAATTCTGACAAAGCCAAGACGCACATATTGGTAGTGGATGATGAAGAGTTGGTGGCTGGTTCCATTGAGCGCACCCTACGCACATTTGATCTCAGCGTGACGGTAGCCACGTCAGGGGTTGAGGCACTTAATATAGCGCGGCGGCACAAGCCCGACATCATGGCTTTAGATGTGTTGATGCCGGGTATGGATGGTTTGGAAGTGTGCCGTGAAGTGCGGGCAGATCCTATTCTCTACGATCTCCCGATTATTTTTCTCACCGCGCGCGCCAAGATGGAAGATAAGCTCGTCGGTTTTCGGCAGGGCGCGGACGATTATATTGCCAAACCATTTAATGCCGAAGAACTGGTGCTGCGTATTCATGCTATTTTGCGGCGCGGCGTTAGCAAGCCCGTGCTGGAAGGGGTGACCACCCGCTTAGTGATCCGTGATTTAATTCTTGACTGTAAAGCTTTCAAAGCCATTACCCCTCGCCTCACAACGACCCTCACGCCCGTTCAATTCGATCTTCTTTACTTCTTGATGAGTCATCCGGGTGAAGTGTTCTCGCCCACGAAGTTACTGCATGATGTATGGGATTATCCCTTTGATGCCGGCTCGCCTGATCTGGTGCGGGTGCATGTAAAGAACATCCGCGAGAAGATCGAAGAGCATCCTTCGAAACCCGTTTATGTGGAAACGGTCGCCGGCCACGGTTATACCGTCAACCCCTAAGCCGTTATCCGCAGGTGACTGTCACCGCGCAACGATAACCTGGAAATTCAAGCCTCTTGTGCGCGGTGACAGTCACCTGAATGACTTGTGAAACAATTCAACTTCGATCAGAGTCGTTCCGCCATCTTACTTTGGTTAACGCCCATCATGGCGGCGTTGGCAATTCTTCTTGGCGCGAGCGTGTTGCTTGGGTGGGCGGCAAATTCACTCTGGGTCACCCGCCTCAACGACAAGTTCATTCCTATGTCGCCTGCGGCGGCGCTGTGCTTTGTCTTATTTGGCGTGGTTCTCCTGTGCCGCCAACGCCAGCCTGATGAGAAAATCGCGCGGCATGTTTGGCAGACGCTGGCGATCATCCTGCTACTTTTGAATGTCGCCGTATTCATCCAAAGCACATTTTTCAATATCCCCGATCTGCTTCTCAATCTTTTGCAGAGGCTCGCGCCCGACCCGTTGGCCGGGCAAGATTATGCTGTCGGCATCATGTCGCCGTTGACGGCATCCCTGTTTGTCATCCTCTCATTTGCTGTGTTGCTCTCTCCGCGCGCGCGCGCCGTGGCTCGCCTGCGCGATCATGTCGCTCAAAGCGCCGCTGTGTTTGTTCTCGCCATCGCTCATATTATTATGATTGGTTATTGGTATGGCACGCCATTGCTCTATGGCAGGGCGACCGTACCGGTTGCGCTGACCACCGCCATCGGATTTATTTTTCTTAGTGGCGGTTTTCTCTTTGAGAGCGCGAGCGCTTGGCTCTTTCGTTGGCTGACCAGCGACTCTGTCTCCAGCCGTTTTACGCGCGTCATTATTCCCGGCGTCATAGGAGTTATCCTAATTAACGGTTGGATACAACTCACCATCTTTTCGCAGTTGCCTGCCGCGGTTCTGGTACTTTCCTCTTCTCTGGTGGCGATTTTCATTGCCGCGCTAATTTCTCTTTTGGTAGTTGTGGTTGCCCGACAGACACAAACAGCGATCACTCGCGCCGAATATGCGCTGCGCGGAAGCGAGAAACGTTTCAGGGCATTGATTGAAAATGCTGCCGATGTGATCGTCATCATTGATGTGACCGGGATCATTCGCTTCGCCAGCCCGGCGGCAGAAAGCGTTTTGGGGTATAAGCCCGAGGAAGCCATTGGGAAAAACTTTTTGGAGTGGGTACACCCCGACAACCTTACTGAAGTTGCTCAGTCTTTTGCCCATCGCAGTCAAACCCCGGGCACGGCTGGCTCTAGTTTAATTGTGCGTGGTCGCCATAAAGACGGTTCATGGCGTTTCATTGAAGCGATTGGAACCAACTTGCTGGATGAGCCGACGGTGCAAGGCATTGTCTTAAATATGCGCGACGTCACCAAGCGCAAGCGCGCCGAAGAGGCATTGCGTATTCAAGAAGCTCGCTTCCGTTCGCTGATTGAAAACAGCCACGACGGCGTGGCGCTTATTGATTTAAACGGCATGGCGAGTTTTGTCAGCCCATCGGCGGCGCGTATTTTGGGTTATGAGACAAATGATCCCTTCCCTATTTTTCACGCCGAGTTGATTCACCCGGAAGATCGTCCTCAGGTCGAGATGTTCATGCAGTCTTGGCTTCAAGAGGGCGCAGAGAGTTCATCTCACTTGGTGTATCGCCATCGGCACAAGGATGGCACATGGCGCTGGCTGGGGATGGTTGCCACTAATTTGTTGGGCGACCCGGCAGTAGGGGCAATCGTGCTTAACTTCGACGACATCACCACACAGAAAGAAATTGAGATAAAGCTTCGCTATAGTGAAGCGATGTTGAATGAGGCGCAGCGCATTGCCCTTGTAGGCAGTTTTGAGGTGGCTTTCGAAAAGCGACAGACAGTTTGGTCAGATGAGTTTTATCAGGTCTTGGGGTTGGCGCCGCAGCAAAAGAAGCCTTCCCTCAAACTGTTTCTGCGACAAGTGCATCCGCAAGATCGACGGCAGTTATTGGATGTTTACCTTATTGCCAAGCGCAACAACGCCAAATGCGAGTTTACACATCGTGTGCGTTTGGAGGATGGGCGCGAGAAGTTCGCCTGTGTGCGGTTTGAATTTCGGCGCGATGAACAGGGCGAACAGATTTTGGTTGGCACAGCACAAGACATCACCGAGCGCAAACAGGCTGAAGAAGCATTGCGCCTCAGCGAAACCATGCTCAAAGCGTCACAGCGCGTGGCTCATGTGGGGCATTACATCTTTGATGTCAGGCAAGGCTCTTGGAGCAGTTCAGAAGCGTTGGACGACATTTTTGGAATCAATGATTCTTATCCGCGCACGGTGGAAGGCTGGGCGGATCTTGTCGCTCCGGATTATCGGGCGCAAATGTCGGCGTATTTTAGTGATCACGTCTTGCGCGATCACCATCCGTTCGACAAAGAGTATCCGCTGCGGCACGCGAGCGATGGCGCACTTCGCTGGGTTCACGGCACAGGCGAATTAGAGTTTGACAACTCGGGGCAACCCGTGAAAATGTTTGGCACTATTCAGGACATCACTTCGTATAAGGATACTGAAGGAAAACTCTACCGCCGCGCCGAGCAACTCGCCATTCTTAACGACATCAGCAGCCGCGTCACTCTTTCCACCAGCGTGAACGAAGTGCTGCAGCGAGTGGCGCAACTGGTGCAGGATCGTTTTCATTATCACCACGTCGGCTTGTTTTTGTATGACGCCGAACACGCCGAGTTAGTGCTGCGCGCCAAAGCGGGAAACTTTACGCATCTTTTTCCACTTGACCATCATGTGCAGCCTGATCAAGGCATGGTGAGCTGGGTCTGCCGCGAGCGCCGCACGTTGCTGGCGAATGACGTGCGCCTTGAACCCTCTTACGTCACTATGCTGGGCAATCTCATCCCCACGCGCTCGGAACTGAGCGTGCCTATCCAGAGCGGCGAGTCTCTCTTCGGCGTGATTGATTTGCAAAGCGCCGAGATTAATGCTTTTGAAGATAACGACGTGCTGTTAATTGAAACCTTGGCGCAGCAAATTGTGGCGGCGTTGGAGAATGCCCGTTTGCATGAATGGGCGTTTAGAGAATTAGCAGAGCGCGAGCGCCACGAGCGTGAAATGGATGCCGTCATCCGCATGGGCGCGACGCTGCGCGACGTGGCTTCGCGCACCGAGCTGGCTGAGGCAGTGCTGCCGGACTTGTGCGAATTGTTGGGCGTGGAACATGCACTCTTTGGGGTAGCCGACTTGCTCACGGGTGAACGTGTTGTCATTGGCGCCTGCGGCAATTGGACTCCGTTGCAAGGGCAACGCTTCGCGACTTCTTTTGCCCGTCAGATCGCCCCGAACGGGATACCTCGTTTAGTCGAAGATAAAGATCGATCTAAATTTGCACGTCCCGAATTGTTTGAAGGTTTGGACGGAGTGGCGGTGACACAGCTGCTTATTAATGAAGAACAGTTGGGTTCGTTGTGGATCGGCTCGGCTCATTTGATAAACGAGGACACTCTGCGCCTGTTCGCTCTTCTATCCGGGCTGGTGGCAAACGTCGTGCAGCGCGTGAACTCGGTTGAGCGCACTGAACAGCATTTGCGGCGGCTCACAGCCGTGCACGAAATTATTCTGGCGACGAGCCACTCGTTGGAATTGTCGCCGACGTTAACTGTTTTATTGAATCAAGTGCGCCAGCAATTAAACGTGGACGCCGCCGACGTGCTTCTCTACCACCGTGAAGCCCAAGTCTTGAGCTATGCGGCTAGCTCCGGCTTCCACACGGCGGCTTTGCAGCATTCCTTGTTGGGCATAGGCGAAAGTTTAGCCGGGCGCGCCGCTTTGGAAAAAAAGATTGTCTCCTCAGTCGATCTCAGCCAGACAAATAATTTCTCGGGCTCGCCTCTGTTCAAGCAAGAAAATTTTCTATCCTATTACGGTGTGCCTTTGGCGGCGCGCGGCGAGGTGGTGGGCGTGTTAGAAATCTTTCACCGCTCTCCCTTGCAGCCCAACCCCGACTGGTTGCAATTCTTGGAAGCGTTGGCGGCGCAAGCGGCGATTGCCGTTGATAATGCTTCTCTTTTTACGCAACTGCAAAGTTCTATCAAGTCACTCTACGATACGCAAGAACAGTTGATTCGAACCGCGCGGTTATCGGCGGTGGGCGAACTGGCGGCAGGCATTGCTCATCAGATCAATAACCCACTGACTACCGTCATCTCCGACTCGCAAGTGCTTATGCGGCTTACCTCCGACGATGATCCTTTGCACGTCTCTGCCAAAGCTATTTACCAGGCGGGCTGGCGTGCACAGCGCGTGGTGCAGCGTTTGCTCAACTTTGCCCGCCCCGATGAAGACCAATATGCCCAGTCCAACGTCAACGAGACGATCACGGAATCGCTGGACCTGATCGGCGCGCATTTGGGGCGTGGCGGCGTGAACTTGCAACTTCATCTCGCCTCGGACCTGCCTCTCATCTCAGCCGACCCGCATCAGTTGGAAGAAATTTGGTTGAACTTGTTGATGAACGCCCGCGATGCTTTGAGCGAAGAACGCAAAGGCCGGATCGAAGTGACGTCGGGCTTGAGTGCCAACGGCGATGCGTTAGAGGTCTCGATCAGCGATAACGGACGCGGCATTCGAGAATTGGATCGCGCCAATGTCTTTACACCCTTCTTCACGACCAAGGGGGAGAACCGCGGCAACGGTTTAGGTCTCTCGGTGTGTCAATCCATCGTGCGGCATCATAAGGGTGAAATCATTTTCACCAGTGCCGAAGATGTCGGCACGACATTTGTGGTGCGGCTGCCTCTGTCGCGCCTCCCCTCTTTATAACCCGCATGTAGGGGCGCAGTAGGGGCGCAGCATGCTGCGCCCCTATATGATCTTGTTCTACTGTTTGCTCGTCCCCTCTTTATAACCTCTTTAGTCTGCCTTCATACGCGGTTTATTCTCGCCTCATCTACGTTTTACTGACAACTTCATACCTCTCGCCTTACACTAGTTCAAACTTCAAACCACAAATTTCAAATTACAAACTACAAAACTACAAACTACAAATTTGAAGTTTGAGACTTTTGGAGTTTGAGATTTTTTGGAGTTGATCTTTAAACATGGTGTCTTCTTTTTTACGTCTATGGCGCGCAACCCGCGCAACACGAGCCACTTCAAGTTTCAAGAACTCGCCTGCGCCACGCGCCTGGTCCGATGAACCCCCGGAGAAACCGAACATGATCCGTCTAACACGCCTTCATGGCGAAGAAATTTTTGTGAACGTCGAGTTGATTAAATTTGTCGAAGCCATGCCCGACACGTTGCTTACCTTCACTGATGGCGACAAACTTCATGTGCATGAGACTCCGCAAGAAGTGGCGCGGAAGGTGTTGGAGTATCGGCGACAGGTGTATCAGCCGGAGTCGGCGGATGTTCAGGGTTAAAAACCAGAACGCTGAAAGCGCTGAGAACGCTGAAACTCGCTGATATAAAAAATAATCAGCGCGCTTGGCGTCAGCGAAAATCAGCGGCCTCAGCGTTCAAGGGTTTAAAAGCCTGAGCAGCTACCTTTATAAGGAAATACTTCCCTGCAATTTTGGGATTTTGGAAATTGGGATTTTGGATTTTAAGTTATGGATCTCTCAACAATTATTGGATTCGCCCTCGCTTTTGGAGCCGTCATCGCCGCCCTGTATATGGACGGCGGCAACATCCAAGAACTTTTTGCTCACATGTCGGCCCTCATCCTCACCGTGGGTGGTGCGCTTGGCGCCGGCACTATCTCATTCCCGTTGCCCGTTGTTCTTAATCTCCCCAAACTGTTAATGAAAGCGTTTATGGGCACAAAAGAAGATGTGCAAGGCACGATTGAAGAGTTGGTGAAAATGGCCGACAAGGCGCGGCGTGACGGCATCTTGGCGTTAGAAGAGGACGCCAAGAAGATCGACGACGAATTTTTACGCAAAGGGGTCATGCTCGTTGTAGATGGCGTGGATGCTCAACAGGTGCGCGCCATTATGCAATCGGACACGCGGCTAATGCACGAGCGGCATTTGAGCGGCGTGGGGCTGTTGGCGGCAATGGGCGGTTACGCGCCGACACTGGGCATCATCGGAACGGTGATGGGTTTGATCAATGTGTTGAAGCAACTTTCGGAACCCGAGAAATTGGGCGAAGCCATTGGCGCAGCGTTCTTGGCAACGTTGTGGGGCATTATGAGCGCCAACTTGATCTGGCTGCCGATGGCCTCCAAACTGCGGGTGAAGAGTGAAGAAGAAGTGCAGATGCGCGAAATGTTGATCGAAGGCGTGTTGGCGTTGCAAGCCGGTGAGAACCCACGCATTGTGCGCGAGAAGTTGAGCGCGTTCTTGCCGCCTAACAAGCGTTCGTCAGACGAGGAGAGTAAATAATGTCACACAGTGGCGGCGGTGGTGGTGATGAACGGTGGC
>CAKKQG010000463.1 GCA_919901875.1 Anaerolineales bacterium | reverse complement strand
ATGTTCATTATGATCGTTTTGCGATTCGTAACGAAGTGCCATAAGTAATTTAATCAAAGTGAACTCTATCGCCGCCGCAAATTGCTAAATCTGACAAGATGACTATAATCGCACCGACACTGTGAGATTGATCACAGACTCACCCTGTCATAAGCGAAACTTGTCAAAGGGCAGCATGAACCAAGAAGCAACTAATCCGTGTAGGCCTATCCAATTCCCCGAATGATGAGACACAACCAATGAGTGGTGAACTTATTTTGATCGTTGAAGACGACGCGATGTTATCGCAGGGCTTACAAGACTGGCTGCAGTTCGTCGGCTATCGTGTGCAGTTAGCAAGCAACGGACGTGAAGCATTAGAACGTCTTGAAAATGTTCACCCGAACATCATCCTCGCCGACATCATCATGCCGGAGATGGATGGCTATCAACTGTTTGAAGCCGTCCGCTCACGCCCCGAATTGAATACTATTCCGTTTCTCTTCCTCACCGGGCGCGCTCAAAAAAGCGATGTGTTGATCGGCAAGGGGTTGGGCGCAGATGATTACATTACCAAACCGTGGGGACCCGAAGAACTCCTCACCGCCATTCGCGTCAAACTTAAACGCACCAAAGACATCGCCTTCACTCAACTCCAACGCGCCTACAAAGACAGCCTGACTGTGCTGGCAAACGCTATTGAAGCGCGCGACGCTTACACGCGCGGTCACGTCGAGCGCGTCTCCAGCTATTCGGTGATGATCGCCCGCGAAATGGAAATGGACGACGACGAAGTGGACGAGATCGAACTCGGCGCGATCTTGCACGACATCGGCAAGATCCATGTCCATGAATCAATCCTCTCCAAACCCGGCGAGCTCACGCCGCAAGAGATAAGCGAAATGCGAAAGCATACCGAGATCGGCGCGTTCATGGTCAAAGACATCCCGTATCTGGTGCCGGCAACCCCGATCATCAAATATCATCACGAGCGATACGACGGCAAAGGCTACCCCGAAGGTCTCTCCGGTGAAGACATCCCTCTCCACGCGCGCATCATGGCAATCGCCGATCTATTTGATGCGCTGACCACCATTCGCTCCTATCACGAAGCGTTTTCGCCCGAAGAAGCCGTTGCCTACATTCAGAATGAAGCGGGCAAACATTTCGATCCAAAAATTGTTGAGGTCTTTGTTCGCGCGTGGCAAAAACACAAAGACGATTGATCCTTCTGTTCGATGGAACGTGAGGAATTTGAACGCGCACCGCGCAGTGGATTCGCGCGCGCGATCATGCCAACCGTGTGTTGGCACTCCCCAATCAAACGCCAGATTTAATTGAACGATACGGACTCGCACGCGCTGACGCGAATCGATCAGCGTGGGTGATTGATTCGGATGAAAGACTCTATGAGGGCGCGGATGCCGTCAACCGTATCCTCCGCGAGTTGGGCGGACTCTGGAAAACGATCAGCCTGCTCTACCAAATTCCTTTGATCGCCAAGATCGAAGATCGGCTCTATCGCTTCATCGCCGATCATCGTCATAATTTAAGTCGCTGGGGCGTCACTCCAGAATGTGATCGCCCTGAGGTAGACTGTTCGTAACCGTACAGATGATTCGTCATTGCGAGCGCACTTTGCGAAGCAATCTCGGTCGCGTTATGAGATTGCTTCGTCGCGAAGAACGCTCCTCGCAATGACGCTGACACGAATCATTTATAATCCCCTCAATGCGTTACACATTAATCATCGTCGCCTTTCTCCTTGTCGCTTGCGCTACACCAACGCCTGTGCCGATCACAGTCACTCGCCCCTTGCCCACGGCAACATTAACGGTGGCGGCATCCCCCCCGACTCCGGGTCGCACTGTTGAACCCGGCTTCACTCTCATCCCCACGACTCCGCTCTCGCCAACGTCCACACCCGTTCACTGCACGAGTGATGCAAAATTTTTGCGCGATGTCACCGTTCCCGATTTCAGTTCGATCAACGGTGGCGCGATCATGGACAAACGTTGGGCGGTGCGAAACAGCGGCACCTGCGATTGGGGGCGCGAGTATCGGGTTGTGTTTGTCGAGGGCA
>CAKKQG010000462.1 GCA_919901875.1 Anaerolineales bacterium | reverse complement strand
GATTCCGCGCGGCAAGGTGACAACCTACGGGCGCATCGCGGCGATGATCGCCACACCGGACGGCATGACGCTGAAAGAGTATGAGGGCGTAGGCGCGCGTTGGGTTGGCAGCGCAATGGCGCAATGTCCGGATGACGTCCCTTGGCAGCGGGTGATCAACTCGCAAGGCAAGATCAGCATTCGCAAGAACAGCGATGGACACATACGCCAGCGAGAGTTGCTCGAAGAGGAAGGCGTGGAGTTCGATGAAAAAGATCGAATCGATCTCTCGCGCTACGAATGGAAGATAAAAACTTCCGAAGTCTCAGAGACTTCGGAAGTTTCCCGAAACGATCAACCTACGTTAGGACTCTAAATGCGAAAAACTATTTTCATTGCTGCATTGATACTTGCCACACTCGCTTGCAACTTCTCAACTGAAGACCCTGAAGCGATCAAAAGTTTGGAGCGCACCAAAGTGGCAATTGAATTGACTCAAACGGCTATCGCCGCGCCGATTAAAGTTCCACCGAAGAACACGGTCGCGCCGCCAACGGCGGCATCACCGAGTGCCACTCCCATCCCACAAAACGGATCGATCAGCGGCACGTTGGGGTATCCATCATCCGGCATCCCGCCGCTTGAGGTGTATGCCATCTCCAAAGAGGATCCGAAGAAATATTATTTTGTGAAGACCGTGCAGAACCAAACAACTTTTTTGATCAAGGATGTGGCGGTGGGCGAATATTATTTAGTTGCTTACGCCACTGTTGGCAACAATACGATAGCGGGCGGTTTTACTAAAGCCGTGCCATGTGGTCTCAGTGTGTCATGCACCGATCACGGACTCATCGCTGTGTCCGTAAAAGCCAACGCCGAAACACGCGGAATTGAGATCAAAGATTGGTACGCGCCGCCCGATCAATTTCCGCCAAAGCCCGGCAAGTGATAGAATAAAAGTATGCACTCGCCATTTCCCGGCATGGATCCGTATCTCGAACATCCATCGTTATGGCCCGATGTTCATAATAGACTCGTTGCCGCAATCGCCGATGAGCTCGTGCCAAAGATTGCCCCGCGTTATTATGTCGGCATTGAACGCCGCGCCTATTCGCTCACACCCGAAGGATTAAATTTGATCGGCATTCCCGACGTGGGCATTGTGCCAACTAAAGAATCGCCGCTCACCTCTTCGTTGACGAAGCTGCCGTTGGCGGGTGTGGACGTGATGGAAGTGGAGTTGCCGATGCGCGATGAGGTGGGCGAGAATTATCTTGAAGTGCATGAAGTGGAAACGGGCAAACTGATCACGGTGATCGAATTGCTTTCGCCGGTAAACAAGATACATCTTGAAGGGCGGGAGGACTACAAAGAAAAACGTTTGGACATCCTCTCCAGCCGCACGAACTTGGTGGAGATCGATCTGTTACGCTCAGGCGAACCGATGCCGATCATTGGCAAGGCGAAGAAAAGTGATTATCGAATCATCGTCAGCCGATCTTGGCGCAGGGCGCGCGGGCAACTATACGCCTTCAATGTGCGTCATCCCATCCCCACCGTTCCTATCCCGTTGCGCCGCGAAGAAACAGAGGTCGCCCTTGATCTCAACGCGACCTTGCACGCCCTTTATTAACGCGCCCGTTTTGATCTACGGTTGAATTATTCGCAACCACC
>CAKKQG010000461.1 GCA_919901875.1 Anaerolineales bacterium | reverse complement strand
GCGCGGTTGATCTCATCGGCTAATAAAATGTTGGCGAAGACGGGACCCGCGCGAAACTCAAATTGATTCGTTTGTTGATTGAAGATGCTGACGCCCGTAATGTCGTTGGGCAACAGATCGGGCGTGCATTGCACCCGTTTGAATCCAATGCCCATGCTGATGGCGGCGGCGCGGGCGAGCATGGTCTTGCCAGTCCCCGGCACGTCTTCGAGCAGGGCATGCCCTTCACACAGCATGGCGACCAACAATAATTCAATCTGTTGCCGCTTGCCGATGATGACGGTTTCGATGTTGTGAATTATTTTTTCGGAGAAAGAGGAGAGGGACATAAAGAGATTGGAGATTGGAGATCAGAGATTGAGGGTAGTGTATCACTCTTGAATAGATCTTTGCAATTTCGGAATGGTGTGGGGGAGTTTTCTAATCCGCTGCGCTGGCGAGCATTTTTCCGATCCCGACCATTATTCTGCATGGAAATAGATGAGTCGCACACGCGCTAACAGTCAAAGTTTGGAATAAAGTTCGTAAGCGGATTAGAGTGCCAAAACTACAACAGTCCTTTCTATTTCTAGTAGCGTCTATTGAATCAATCCACAACACCGAGTATGATCTGATCTCCAATTATCATTATGTCAGATTACATCGAAAGTTACCGTTCTGCCCGCGAAGATTTCCGCCACGCGCGACGTGAAGCGGCGATTCAAGGAATCGTTGCGCGCTTCACGGGCAAATCTACCGAGCTTCTTTCTTACGAAGACGTCTCGCAAAAACTTAAAGCCGTTGGCAGCGCGCATCGCGGCTTGAAAGAGATTCCAATTGAAAAGATCATCGGCAGCGTGGGGCGTTATACCGACTTCACGCGCAGCTTTTTGCCGCGACACGACAGCGACGAATCGCGTTGGGCGAACGTGATGTCGGCGATGACGAATGTGAGAGCTCAGGGGCTGCCGCCTATCGAAGTCTACCAACTCGGCGACGTCTATTTTGTTAAAGATGGGCATCACCGAGTCTCGATTGCTAAACAGTTGGGCGTTAATTCTATTGAGGCTTACGTCACCGAAGTCCGCACCAAAGTGCCGCTCACTTCCGATGTTCAACCGGATGATCTGATCGTCAAAGCGGAATACGCCGAATTTTTGGAGCGGACTCGAATCAATCAATCTCGCCAGGTTGACCTCAACACGACAGTGCCGGGACAATACGAAAAGCTGCAAGAGCAGATCGAACTGTATCGCCGACACATTAAGCAAAAAGAGAATCGAGAGTTAACGCTGGAAGAGGCGGCGTCACGTTGGTATGACGATTGGTATCTGCCATTGATCGAAGTGATTCGTGATCAAGGTATCTTGCGTGATTTTCCGGATCGCACCGAAGCCGATATGTATCTGTGGGTGTTGGAACACCGCGAGGCGATTCAAGAGGAACTGGGTTGGCGCGTGCGACCCGAAGCGGCGGCGAAGAACATTGCCGATCAAAAGGGAACGGAAGTCGGTGAGTGGCGCAAAGAAAAATTGAAGGCGCGTTATTCCGATCATCTCTTTGCCGATGTGTTGGTGCCATTGAGCGGCGAAGATGAGAGTTGGTATGCGCTGGAGCAAGCGCTGCGGATCGCCAAGCGTGAAGAGGCGCGGTTGTATGGTTTGCATGTGGTGGCGTCGGACTCGTTGAAGGAGTCGGATTCCGCGCGGGCGATCAAGGAGAAGTTTGAAGAACGCTGCGCGGCGGCGGGCGTGGTTGGATCGCTGGCGATTGAGTCGGGCGAGATCGCTAATAAAATTTGTGAGCGTGCATCGCTGACCGATTTGATCGTGATCAATTTGGCGCATCCGCCGTCGGCGCAATTATTTTCGAAATTGGCTTCGGGATTTCGCACGTTGATCCATCGCAGCCCGCGCCCGATACTCGCCGTGCCTGCGCCTGCTACGGAATTGATGCGGCCTCTGCTCGCCTACTCTGCCGACAGCCCAAAAGCCGAAGAGGCGTTGTTTGCCGCGACCTACATCGCCGAGACGTGGAAGTCTCGTTTGATGATCGTCAGCGTGATCGAAAATGATTCGGATCGACACGAGTTGGATCGTGTGCGCGACTATTTGGAGTTCCACGAAGTGAGCGCGGATTTTATTTTGGAGAAGGGGTCGCCGTCCGAAGTGATTCTGCAAACGGCGGAGAAGAACCAAAACGATCTGATCATCATGGGTGGCTACGGCTCGGGTCCGGTGATGGAAGCGGTGCGGGGGAGTTCGCTGGATGTGGTGTTGCGAGAAGCGAAAGTGCCGATGATGTTGTGTCGGTGAGGGGATCGAAGATTGAGGCGTATTGCGTATTTCGTATTGCGTATCCACGATACGTATTACGCAATACGAAATACGAAGTCCATGACGTATTACGACGACAAGGCAAGTGACTACATTACGAATCTTTTTGTGCCTCACGATAAAATCTTGGAGCAAATTTTAGAAGACATTCCGAAGAAGGGGTTGCCCGCGATTGCGATTCGAGCGGAAGAGGGTTTGTATTTGCAATTCTTGGCGCGATCATGCGGCGCGAAGATGGCGATTGAGATCGGGACGCTGGGCGGTTACAGTGGAACGTGGATCGCGCGCGGACTGGTTGACGGCGGAAAACTGATCACGCTCGAAAAAGAATCGAAACATGCCGACGTTGCCCGCGAGAATTTTGCTAAAGCGGGTGTGGCGGATCGCGTAGAAATTAAAGTGGGCGACGCGCATGAGACGTTGAAGACTTTGGCGAAGGACGCACCGTTCGATTTTATTTTCATTGATGCCGAGAAGACCGGTTACAAAAATTATTTCGATTGGGCGATGCAGAATGTGCGGGTCAACGGACTCATCGCCGCGCATAATGCGCTTCGGCGCGGCACGGTGGCGGATACCACCAGCACGGAGACTGATGCGATTGCCACGCGCGCTTTTAACCAATACGTTGCCGATGAGAAGCGAGTGCTTAGCACGATCTATCCGGGCGGAGATGGAATGTTGATAGCGGTTAAAATAAAATGACAAATGACAAATGGCAAATGGCAAAATACCAAACTTCAAACTTCAAACTTCAAAAACGAATCTCTAATCTCCAATCTCTAATCTCCAATTACCAGCCATGCACATATTGTTAACCAATGACGATGGTGTAAACGCCCCCGGACTGTTGGCGATGAAGAAGGCGTTGATGCCATTAGGCAAAGTGACAGTGGTCGCGCCGTCGCGCAATTATTCGGCGGCGGGGCATCGCAAGACGATGCACAAGCCATTGCGAATTGACGAGACTCAACTGGCAGATGGTTCAGCGGCGTGGGTGTGTTCGGGCGCGCCGTCGGATTGTGTCGGACTCGCGCTTCTGGGATTCATCAAAGAAAAAGTGGACGTGGTTGTTTCCGGAATTAATCCGAATGCGAACTTGGGGCAAGACGTGACGTATTCGGGAACGGTGACGGCGGCGATTGAGGCGGCGATAGCCGGCGTGTTAGGCATCGCCGTCTCCACTGAAAACATCCGCGCCCCCGAAGAGTATGAGCCAGTGGCGCGCGTGGCGGCGTCCATCGTAGAAAAAATTTATCAGCACGGACTTCCGGCGAACACATTGATCAACCTCAACGTGCCGAAGGATCACAAAGGCATTTACATTGCGCGGCAGGGTGTTCGCGTTTATCTTGACGAACTTGTGGAGCGGCGCGACCCGCGCAACAAACCGTATTACTGGATCGGCGGCGAGCCACCGAGCGGCGTGGACGACGAGGGCAGTGATTTTTGGGCGATGAAGCAAGGGTATGTTTCGGTGACGCCGTTGCAGCTCGATATGACGGCGTATAACTTGATTGATTCATTGGATGAATGGTTAAAGTGAAAGCGTATTTCGTATTGCGTAGTGCGTGACGAAATACGAAATACGCAATACGAATTAAGGAGAGATGACGATGAAAAAAATTGGCTTTATCGGACTCGGCTTGATGGGAAAACCGATGGCGAAGAATTTGATCAAGGCCGGATTCAGTTTGACGGTGAGCTCGCGCTCCCGCGCACCCGTTGACGAACTTGTGGCGCTCGGCGCGCGCGAAGCCGCCACCCCTAAAGACGTCGCCGCCAACTGCGACGTGGTGATCACAATGGTTCCCGATTCGCCTGACGTAGAAAAAGTTGCGTTGGGCGAAAACGGACTCGTGGCGGCGAAGAAGAATGGATTGATTCATATTGACATGAGCACCATTTCGCCCATTGCCACGCAACGCATTTCGGAAATTGAAAAACAAAATGGGATGACGATGCTCGATGCGCCAGTGAGCGGCGGCACAGTGGGCGCAGAGGGCGGCACACTTTCGATCATGGTCGGCGGCGATGAGTCTGCGTTTAATTCGTGCGCCGAAATTTTTGCGGCGATGGGCAAGAAGATTACATACATGGGCGCGAGCGGTGCCGGGCAGACAACCAAAGCCTGCAACCAGATCATGACGGGCGGCATCTACGCCGTGATGGCTGAAGCGTTAGTGCTTGCGGCGAAGTCGGGACTTGATCCGGCGAAAGTGGTTGAAGTATTAGTCGGCGGCGCGGCGCGCTGTTGGGCATTAGAGGTTCGCGCGCCGAAGATTCTCAAACGCGAATTGAATCCCGGATTCAAAGCGAGTATGCAGTTGAAAGATTTGCGGATCGTCGGTGAGACGGCGCACGCCGTGGGCGTCTCAACCCCGATGACCGCTCTCGCCCGCGAGATGTATGAAGCGATGGTGATCGCCGGGGATGGCGATCTCGATAATTCGGCGGTGGTGACGGTGTGGGAGAGGATGGCGGGGGTTGAGGTGAGGGGGAAATCGTGAGCAGTTATCAGAGATTGGAGATTAGAGATTGGACGCTTCGCGTGGAGATTTGTTTTTGGAGTTTGGAACTTGGATTTTTGAGTTGTATACTTGATGAAGTTGTGCCGTTTTACAAACCGAAAGGAGAGACAACATGAATATCAAAGTGATTGTTCACGAAGCGGAAGAAGGTGGGTATTGGGCAGAAGTGCCTGCCATTCCCGGATGTGCGACTCAAGGAGAAACGATGGAAGAACTCTTCGAGAATTTGCGTGAAGCAATAGAGGGGTGCTTGTCGGTTAATGTGGAAGTGCCGAATTTATCCGAAACAGATCAGATGCTTGAATTTTCTCTATGAAATCCGTTTCGGGCAAAGAATTGGCTCGTGTCTTGGAACGCCACGGTTGGAAACTGGCGCGGGTCAATGGCAGTCATCACATTTACGCCAAAGCGAGTCGCACTGAAAGACTCTCAGTTCCTATTCACCGTAACAAGCCACTTAAAATCGGCTTGCTTAAACATCTTCTCAAGCAAGCAGGACTTTCCGAGGAAGATGTCTAACAAATTCACGAAAGAATTCTTAATTGTTATCGAACCCGACGAAGGCGGCTTCCACGTTTTTGTGCCTGCCTTGCCTGGTTGTCACTCGTTTGGCGAGACAGTGGAAGAAGCGCGCAAAAACATAGTTGAAGCTATTGATCTTCATGTTGAAGGGTTGGTTGAAAATGAGGCGCAGTTTTAGATCTTGAACCTGAAGAATTCCGCAGGTCGTTGCAAGTAGTAGCGACAACTCGGCCGTGGTGACGGTGTGGGAGAAGATGGCGGGGGTTGAGGTGAAAAGTAAACAGTGAACGGTGGACAGTAATCAGTGATCAGAGATTAGAGATTGGAGATTGGAGATTGGAGATTGGAGATTGGAGATTGGAGATTGGAGATTCGTTTTTGGAGTTTGGAGTTTGGAATTTTTATTTTTGAGTTGTATACTTGATGAAGTTGTAAGGAGAACAAGATGAGCAATCAAGTTTCTATCATCATCGAACCGTTTGTGCGGCGCGGACTTTTTCCAACAGCCGAGTCTGCTATATCTGAAATGGCGCGCGATTATGTCTTGCGCCAAATCGAGCGTTATCAGAAAACGATCACTGCCTTGCAGACGAAATACGGCATGACATATGATCAATTCAACGCTTACTTGAAGGCGCGTTCAGCGACCCTTGCCACGTCCCCTAATCCCACACTCAACCAAGCCATCGTTACCGAAGAAGAAGATGCGTTAGATTGGAAAATTGCGCGCGAGATGTTGCAAAGTTGGCTTGGA
>CAKKQG010000460.1 GCA_919901875.1 Anaerolineales bacterium | reverse complement strand
AGACCCTTCGGGTTTTTAAACGCACAAAGCTCAAAGTCTCAAGCGATTGAAATCGCGGCAACACAAAACAAAATCCGCTTGCGCGGATTCCAGATCGCGCCTGTTCAGCCCCCTACTCTAAATCGCTCGATCTGTTTGCCGATCACATTCAATTTATCCCGCTTTTGCTATCTGCCATTCGCTATTCGCCATCTGCTATACTCACCTCATGCAGAAAAATTATTCACTCTCTCTCTCGCTTCACGCTCTGCTTTCCATCTTCGTCGTCACGGTTGCCTTTAGTGTGGGCTACTTTAGGGGCTGGCAGGTAGAACGTCGAAGCAATGAGTTTGCGCTTATGGCGCAGGTGAATGACATCATCAAAAATAATTTTTATGGGAAGTTGCCCGACGACGATGTTCTGCAACGCGGCGCGGCGCGCGGTTACGTGCAAGCCGTGGGCGATCAGTTCACCGTTTTTCTCGACCCCCCTGCCCGCGAATTGGAGACGCAATCGCTGCAAGGCGAGTTCGGCGGCGTGGGCGCAAACTTGCAAAAAAATGAAGCGGGGGAAGTGGCGCTGACACCCATTGCCGATATGCCTGCGGAGAAAGCGGGTGTGCAGAAAGGCGACGTGTTGATCGCCGTAGACGGGAAGACGATCACCAAAGAAATGACGATAGAGCAGATCATCGCCTTGGTGCGCGGGCAGATCAACACAAACGTCACACTCAGCGTGCAACGCAAGAGCGAGAAACTTGATTTCACGATCACTCGACAACGTATCGAGCTACCTTCGGTGTCGTGGCGTGTGCTGGAAAAAGATTCGACCATCGGCTATATCGGCGTCAGCCGCTTTACCGAGAAAACGCCGAATGAAATGAAGAAGGCGGTTGAGGAATTGCAAGCGAAGAAAATTTCGGGTGCGGTGATTGACTTGCGCGGCAACGGCGGCGGCTTGCTCACATCGGTGATTGATACGACTAAACTTTTTGTGGAGGCGGGCGTGATTATGATCGAAGTGCAGAAAGGCGAGAAGGAAAAATTTTATAACACGTCCGACAAAGGTGTTGCCGCCGATATGAAATTGGCAATTTTGGTGAATAAGCAAACGGCGAGCGCGTCCGAAATTTTTGCGGGCGCGTTGCGCGATAAAGGTCGCGCTCCCTTGATCGGGCAGACGACCTACGGTAAAGGTTCGGTGCAGTTGATCTTTCCCCTGCTCGACAGTTCATCCATCCATGTGACGAATGCTTTATGGTATACGCCCAAGTTGACTCCGATCAATGGCGTGGGCTTGAAACCGGATATTGAAGTTCAGCCGGGAGTGAATGGCAATGACCCTGAGTTGGATCGGGCGGTGGAGTATTTAAAGGAAACAGGGAAATAAAGGAAATAGAGGAAATGATGGTGCGGAATGGCAGAAAAAACTGAGGGGAAAACTTTAGCGTCTAACAAAAAAGCGACGCATGATTATTTCATTGAAGATAAATTTGAAGCGGGCATTGTGCTGCGTGGCAGCGAGATCAAATCGATCCGCGCCAACAAAGCTCAACTGCGCGAATCGTACGTGCGCCACGACGGGCGCGAGTTGTGGCTGATCAACGCCCACGTCAGCACCTACGATCCCGCTTCACGACAGAATCATGATCCACTGCGCCCGCGCAAACTGTTGCTGCATCGCAAAGAGATCGCCAAAATGTACGAGAAGATCAAGCTCAAAGGTTACACCATCGTCGCTCTGGATATTCATCTTGCCAAAGGCAGAGCCAAAGTGACGATTGCTTTGGCGAAGGGCAAGAAGCAATACGACAAGCGACAGACGATTGCTAAACGCGACAGCCAACGCGACATGGCGAGCGCGATAGGAAGGAGATTGAAAGGCAATGAGTGACGCAAAAAGTATCGGCGCTTTGAATCGATTATCCGCCGAGGAGCGATTAGAGTATGTCAAATTGATGCTGCCCCCCGCCCTGTTTGAACGCTTCGCAATTAATGCCGACGATTTAACTGACTCGCAGGGTCATTCGCTCTATCAATGGTTAGGCAGAGACACCAGCGATGTGGAGATCACTCTGCATCATCAATTCGGCGCGCCTGACCCTCTCGCTTATTTTCATCTGACCGATACGATCTCTGGACAGATTCACGTCTTACTCTCGGTGATCAACGATCCGCAGTCACCACGATTCGACGTTGACCAAATGCCCGATGGGACGCCGACGAAGTTCGGCATCTTTCAGCGGAACGTTGAGGCGGAGAAGGCGGCATTCGCGGCGGGACTTGCTCCGGGTCAGATCAGACGCGGACTGCGGATTCTTCGTGAGTCAGTCATCTCGTTTGAAAAGTTTATTGCTCGACTCGGTCACGACATGTATTTCGTCGAGCCACTTTATTATCACAATGCGGTGATCTTTGAACGTTATGGGTTTGCCTATCAGCAAGGGCGACGCTGGATGCAAAGTTTGAACACGCGCTTCAGCGATGGCGGCGATGCGTTCTTGAAATTAGATGGTTCGACTGTTTTTCGCGCGCCGCTTGCGGCGAAGACCGTGCGTGGGCGCAGCTGGGCGATCCACGATAATGTTTTGGGCGAGCCGTATACGGGCGTGACGATGTATAAACGGGTCGGACAACATGCGGGGATAACAACGTTTACGGGTGAAGGGTGGTGATCTCATTGCGGATTTTGGAATGCGGATTGCGGCTATACCTTTTCAACAAAGGAGAAGATTATGAATAAGGATGAGATGAAGAAACGCACGAAATCTTTTGCGCTTCGCGCGATAAAATTAGTAATCCGAAATCTACATTCCGAAATTGCCAACAACGTTCCTATGATACAATCGTTACACGATATGGGGATGACAGGCTTCGACGGATGAGGCTGGCATCAGGTTGCAAGCCGAGAGGCTCCGATCTCGTTAACTCAGAGCAAAAGCTTAAGTGCCAACCGCACTCCTGCTTACGCGGCTCTTCCGCTCGCTGCTTAATAACAGCGTAGCTTGAGCTAGACTCTCTTCGAGAGTCCGTCTGCGCCCGAGCGCCGCCAATCGCGCGGGACGTAGGCGACACAAATATTGGCGTGCCATCGCGCAATGTCTCTAGCGCGGTGAAAGACAAAGAGGCGCGGTCACTGTCCAACCCTGTCCACCGGGGAACAGCGGCTAAGGCTAAATAGGTGAACTAAGCTTGTAGATATTTGCTGTCGAGTCATTCGGACGCGGGTTCTTTAACAAAAGAATAGAGCTCCCTAGCGCGGCGACGTGCTAGGAAAAATCCAGCTTACATCAGGGAATGCTTCCGCGTTAGGGCGATGCTAACCCTGAGGGGTAAACGCGAAAGCGGTAAGCCCTGCATCGACTCATAGACTCCTAAATCTTTTTTGAAGACATGGAATACTAGGGTAAAGAGAAAAACTGCTCAATGAGTGCTTGCTTTTGTTTCACCATCTCATCTGTGTAACGTCCATTACGAGGCGTAGACGCGATATATGAAGTGAGTAGCAAATCGATTCGCCTAATCTTGCGCTGTATTTGCAAGTAAGGACGGATAGATTTTAGAAAAACTAGAGCGCGTCGATCAGTTAGTCGCCAATCGTAAGAAATGGAATGAGTTGGTTGTCGTGGTTGTTTGGTAGAAATCGATCCGCCAAAAGTTATACGTAACCACTCTAACACTTCACGATCACATGATGCTACGGAAACTTGAGGCGATCGAAAACGAGTGCGTTTGGTGCGGGTAAGTGTAATCGAACCTTCACCGTCAAATAAACCGGCCGTATAAGCAAGAGCAGTTTCGATAGGCATATATTTATCTCCTTACAATACGCTGGAGGAGTCGTGCAGAGTATAGCGCGACTTCAAGAGATAGTCAGCACTTCAACGAAAGTTGAAGATTCAATGTGTCGATTCCCGCCATCTCCACCATGTTCAGAAAAGCCACCTTCATAGGTGGCTTTTCTGATTCTGATCAGAACCCAGAATAAAGTAGAATTACATCACGATGATCGTCACTGGACGCACCCTATACTCCATCGGTATCTTCTCAAAATGTAGGGGCGCACCCTTGCGGTCGCCCCGTTGGGCAAGCGCAAGGCTTGCCCCTACCCCGAATTATTGAGAAGATACCTCCATCGCTTATACTCATATACCCGCGAGGTGAATCATGTCCCCCTACAATGGCTTATTGCATGAAATGGTCTCCACCACCCCAACACAGTATTGGAACGACTCGTGTTCAACCGAAGAACTACAACAAGCGTTAGCCAACGGGGCGACGGGCGCTACAAGCAATCCGGTCATCGTCTTCAACGTCCTCAAAAAAGAAATGCCCTCATGGCGCGCGCACATTCAGCAAGTAATCACCCAAAACCCTACATGGTCTGAAACACAAGTCAGTTGGCAGATCTATCAAGACTTGGCTCTTAACGGCGCAAAGCAACTTTTGCCACTACACGAGGAGTCTCAATGTCGTCAAGGTCGCCTTTCGATTCAAACGGATCCTGCTCTCTACAACAACCGCGAAGCAATTTTGCAACAAGCCGAATACTTTCATGGTCTCGCCCCCAATATGCAGGTGAAGGTGCCCGCTACAGAAGCAGGTATTGGTATGGTGGAAGAAGCCACGTATCGCGGCATCAATTTAAATATCACCGTTAGCTTTACCGTGCCGCAAGTGATCGCCGCTGCCGAAGCGATTGAGCGCGGACTGCGCCGCCGCGAAGCAGAAGGCAAAGAGATCGCCACCCTTATGCCGGTAGTGACAATGATGGTCGGACGCACCGACGATTGGCTCAAGGTTGTCGTCAAACGTGACCAGATTAATATCAACCCCGAATATTTAGAGTGGTGCGGTGTGGCGTGTTTCAAAAAGGCATATCAACTTTTTCAAGAGCGCCGC
>CAKKQG010000459.1:3478-4728 GCA_919901875.1 Anaerolineales bacterium | reverse complement strand
GCGGTGTGCCCCAAGACTCGATTCACCAAACGCTCCAAATCGCCAAGCGGTTTCAGCGCGGAACGAATCTCGGCACGGCGCACGCCATCGCGGTGAAGGGCTTCAACAGAATCGAGTCGGGTGTTGATCTCATTGAGGTTAAGCAATGGTTGGCTGACCCAAGATCGAAGCAACCGCGCGCCCATCGGCGTCACCGTGTGATCCAAAATGCTCAACAACGATCCTTTCGTCGCGCCGCCGCGAATCGTTTCAGTCAATTCTAAATTTCTGCGCGTCGCCGAATCTAACAGCATGAACTCGCTCGTTGAATAGGTGGAGAGTCCGACAAGCAAGTTGAGGGCGTTGGGGCGAGTCTCTTTGAGGTAATGCAGGATCGCGCCCGCGCAACGAATGGCGAGCGATTGCTGTTCAATGCCGAAACCGGCGAGGGTTGTCACAGAAAAATGGTCGAGGAGGAGTTGGCGGCATGATCCCAGATCGAATCGATATGGAGGCAACACAGTTGGAGGTTGGAGGTTGGAAGTTGGAAGTTGGAGTCCGTCAGGGATCAGAATCTCGGCGGGCGAGAGGCGAGTCAATTCGTGGGCGAGGAGTGAAGCGACATCGCTCGATTCAAATTGGGCGACGGCGAATTGTCCGGTGGTGATGTCCACAAAGGCAAGCGCGGCGCGATGCGAATCAATAATTATTGAAGCTAAATAATTGTTGCGATCATCGGTGAGCAGACTTGGTTCGATAATGGTGCCGGGTGTGATGACGCGAGTCACTTCGCGCGAGAACAAACCTTTGACCGGCTCATCGCCCATTTGCTCGCAGATGGCGACGTGATAGCCCTTCGTGATCAACCGTGATAAGTAACTCTCAATGGCATGATGCGGGATGCCGGCCATCGGCACGCGCGCACCTTTGGCGACGTTGCGCCCGGTCAACACAATGTCGAGCTCGCGCGCTATCAGTTCGGCGTCGGCGTCAAATGTTTCGTAGAAATCGCCCAAGCGAAAAAACAAAATCGCGTGCGGGTATTTTTTTTTGATGTCGAGGTATTGTTGACGGATGGGGGTGACTTCGGTAGTCATTGGAAGTTAGAAATTGGAAGTTAGAGGTTGGAGGGAGTTTAGCGCAGAAGTGAGAGGATGTCTATTTTGAAATTTGCCTCTCGCGCCGTATAATCGCATTCGTCATTCGACAGTTTACATTCGTCACTCTCAAGGAGACCATAAATGACCCACCTCGAACCCGCAATCCAACAC
>CAKKQG010000459.1:0-3378 GCA_919901875.1 Anaerolineales bacterium | reverse complement strand
ATCGCCTTCCTAGCCGCCCTCGCCGCCTCTATTCAACACGGCGGCGGACTCAACGCCAATGTGAAAGTATTGATTGAAGGCGAAGAGGAGATCGGCTCGCCCAACTTGGGCGCGTTTATGCGCGAACATAAAGATATGCTCAAAGCCGATTTCTCACTCAATGCTGATTCAGGAATTCTTGCGCCGCACATCCCCGCCATCGTTTACGGGTTGCGCGGTCTCGCCTATTTTGAATTGTGGGTGCATGGACCCGAACATGATCTCCATTCCGGAATGTTTGGCGGCGCGGTACATAACCCGGCGCAAGTGTTAGCCGAACTCATCGCCGGGATGCACGATAAAAAAGGTCGCGTGACTCTGCCCGGCTATTACGACGATGTTCGCAAGCTGACCAAAGAGGAGCGCAAGAATCTCAAGCGCGTCCCGCGCAGTGATAAGCAAATTAGAGCAGAAGCTGCCAACCCTCCAAGACTTTATGGCGAAGAGGGCTACACCAACATCGAGCGACTCGGCGCGCGCCCGACGTTAGAGATCAACGGTTTGTATTCGGGCTTCATCGGCGAAGGAAGCAAAACCGTGTTGCCCGGCAAAGCGATGGCGAAAATTTCCATGCGCCTCGTTCCCGATCAAGACCCGAACAAAGTTGAAAAACAGCTTATTGCCTATCTCAAGAAGAACGCGCCCAAAACAGTGACGTGGAATCTCAAAGCGTTCGGCAAAACGCCCGGCGTACTCACTGCATTCGATTCGATACAAGTCAAAGCGGCACAGAAAGCGTTACAAGAAGTTTTCGGAGTCAAGCCCGTGTTCCGACGCGAAGGCGGCAGCGTGCCGGTAGTCAGCGACATCCAACGCATCTTGGGAATCGATTCGGTCATCATGGGCTTCGGCTTGCCCGACGACAACCTTCACGCGCCCAACGAAAAGCAACACATCCCCACGTTCTTCAAGGGCATTGAAGCGTATATTCATTTCTTCAACAATCTTTAAAGCCTTGAGCAATGAGCAGTGAGCCAACAGCCCATCGCTCATTGCTCATCACTCCATGCGCTTGAACAGATAAAAACTTGACACGCGCCAACGCCATGCTTATAATGAGGTCAGTATTCGATACCGTAAGACATCGAGAAGTGGGTTGCCCCCACTTCTCTGCATTTCTGGGCAAAACGGACAGCCTACCAAATCGTCCCACATATCGTTTTATTTTTTGGAGTGGAGTACCACAAGACAAACATGAAAAGTGAGTTTACCCTCGCCTTTAACGAAATCGCCGAACACAACAAACTTAAACGCGAAGTGATCATCGAAGCGCTGGAGACGGCATTGGTCTCAGCCTACCGCCGCGAAATGAGCGCTTCGACGGCGCAGCACGTCGTCGCCAAAGTAGACATCGGCACGGAGTCCTTCAAGATTTACGCCGAGAAGGAAGTCGTGGAAGATATCGTCGATCATCGCACCGAAGTGACGTTGGACGAGGCGCGCAAAGTGGATCCCGAAATTAAACTCGGCGACATGATCACCGTGGAATCCACGCCGCCCAGAAACTTTGGGCGCATCGCGGCGCAAACTGCCAAGCAAGTGATCCTGCAACGCCTGCGCGAGTCGGAGCGCGAGAGTCAATATCAAGAATATGCCAGCCGCGAAGGCGACATCATTCACGGCACAGTGCAGAGCGTCAGCCCGCAATCGGTGACGATTGGTTTGGGGCGCGCCGAAGCGGTGATGCCGCGCAACCAACAAGTGCCGGGCGAGCGTTATCGCCCGCACGACAAAGTGCGGGCTTACGTGTTGGAAGTTCGCAAATCTCCGCGCGGTCCGCAGATCGTCGTCTCGCGCACGCACAAGAATATGCTGCGCCGTTTGCTCGAAAACGAAGTGCCGGAAATTTATAACGGACTCGTCGAAATTAAATCCATCGCGCGCGAACCCGGTCATCGCTCCAAAGTGGCGGTTGCCGCGCTGCAAGAAGGCGTTGACCCCGTGGGCGCCTGTGTGGGGATGCGCGGCGTGCGTATTCAATCCATCGTCAAAGAATTGAACGACGAAAAGATTGACGTGATCGAGTGGAACGCCGATCCCAGTATGTTCATCGCCAAGTCGTTAAGCCCGGCGCGTGTGGCCGGTGTGTATCTCGACGACGATCCGATCAGCGGGCGCACCGCTACCGTGATCGTCCCCGACGATCAACTGTCACTGGCGATTGGGCGCGAAGGACAAAACGCGCGGCTCGCCGCCAAGCTGACCAGTTGGCGCATTGACATCAAGAGCGTCATCGAAGCGGCGGGCGATATTGTGAACAAAGCCAAAGCCGCGCCCGAACTCGCTTCGAAGATCGGCGCGCAACTCGAACAAGCCGAAGGCATCATCGCCAAGAAAGCCGAAGGCAAAGTGGTGACGCCCGAAGAGTACACCGCGCTTGGCAAGCTGGTAGACACTTACGAAAAATTGCAGTCGCAAGGCAAGCAAGCCGTGCGCGCCGAGAAAGCGCAAAAGGTTGCGGCGATCAAGGCGACGATCAATCCCGAAGCGTACAAGATCAAATTGCCAGAGGCCGGTCTGCCTGAAAAGATTATCAAGTTATTGCAAGAAGGCGATTACGACAACGTGGGTCGGGTGATGGAGCAGTTGGCGATTGATCAAGATCGCATTCTCAGACTCGAAGGTTTTGGTCCGAAGATGTTAGATGAATTGAAAGCGGCGATGGGCGGAATCAAATTACCCGAGCCGCCGTCGGTTGAAGTGAAAGCGACTCCGGCTGCGGAAGCCGCCACTGAAAAACCGGAAGTTGAACCGGGCGCCGAAGCTCTCGCTGCCGGGGCGGTATCAGCGGAAGGTGTTAAGCCGGCAGTTGTCCTCGATGAAAATGGCAAAGAGGTCGAGCAAACCTTTGAAGAATTAATCGGCGAAGAAGATGATGACGAAGACGGGGGCAAGGGCGACAAGAAACAAGTTAAGAAGAAGGCTAAGGTCGGTACGAAGCGCGAAGTGGTCTTCGACGAAGACCTGGGCATGTTTGTCGCCAAGATAAAGCGCAAGCCCGGTCGCAGCAAAGATTGGACCGAAGACATTCCAGAGTGAGATGAACAGTCCCAACAAAAAGCGCGCGCCACAACGGACGTGCATCGCTTGCCGCGAGACACAAGGCAAACGCGAGTTGATTCGATTGGTGCGCACGGCGAGCGGCGTGGAGATTGACACCACAGGCAAGAAAGCCGGACGCGGCGCGTACTTGCACAAGAAAAAAAGTTGTTGGGCGAATGCTTTGAAAGGTAATTTGTTAGACCAAGCGTTGAAAACAACCTTGACAGTAGAACAGCGCGAGCAGTTCCGCGCCGACGGCGAAAAGTTGCCGGATTAAATTCATGAACTGCTTTTATC
>CAKKQG010000458.1:1521-4312 GCA_919901875.1 Anaerolineales bacterium | reverse complement strand
GCAAACATTGTATGCCGCATCACAAACAGGAGATATGATGAGTGTCATATTATGGTCACTTAACTTCGCTCTGAGTTACCCAATATCGCCCGCAAAACTGACTGATACGGGCGGAAATAGATGACACGGATTTTAAATTGGCGAAGGTATTGACTTGCACTGGCAATTAGATATACGATGATCACTGTCGTAAAAAATCTTTTCATTTCACAGGAGGCAGTTATGGCATTAGGTGGATTTGCTAATCGAGTTACGCATGTTGATCTAAGCAAGGGGGAAGTCAAATACGAGGGCATTCCCGAAGACTGGGCGCGTAAATATATTGGCGCGCGCGGTCTGGGAGTGCGCTACTTGTTAGAGAACGGACCCAAAGTTGATCCGCTCTCGCCGGATAACCTTCTCTGCTTTATGAATGGACCGCTCACCGGCAGCGAAGCAAACATGAGCGGGCGAATGGCAATCGTCACCAAATCACCCCTCACCGGCACAGTCACCGACTCGCATCATGGCGGCTGGTCGGCGGCGCGGTTGCGCTGGGCTGGCTTTGACGGCTTGATCTTCAAAGGCAAAGCCGCCAAACCTGTCTATGCTTATGTCAATGATGGAAAAGTAGAAATCCTAGACGCGGCTGAAGTATGGGGCAAAGGCGTTCATGACACCGTTAAATACTTTAGACAGAAATATGGCGAGAAAGATTTGAGCGTGATCGCCATCGGGCAAGGCGGCGAACATCTGGTGAAATTTGCTTGCTGGATGAATGAGGATGACCGCGCCAGCGGCCGCGGTGGTACGGGTTGCGTCGGCGGCAGCAAGAATCTTAAAGCCATCGTGATCAAAGCCGAGAAGAAGATGGTGAAAGCCGCCAATCGCGACGCTTGGAAACCCGCTCACGAGCGCGCCCTCAAAGTGATCATGGCTGAAGAGAACATCACCAGCCCGCGCAAAGGCGGTCTCTCGGTCTATGGCACTAACGTGCTAATGAACATCACCAGTAATATGGGTGCGCTACCCACCAGAAACAGTATGCTGACTTCCTTTGGCAGTGATGCCGAGAAGATCAGCGGCGAGTTTGTGAAGCAAAATATTCTGGTCGAAGATCCCACCTGCCACGCTTGCCCGGTCGCTTGCAAGAAAGAAGTGGAAATTAAAGAAGGACCCTGGAAGGGCTTGCGGATGGAAAGTGTGGAGTATGAGCCCGCCTGGTCCGTCGGCGCCAACTTGGGCAACAACGATGTAAACACCGTCGCCAAGATGATCGACCTGTGCAACGACTTCGGCCTCGACGCGATTGAAATCGGCCACCCGCTTTCGGTCTGGATGGAAGCCACCGAGAAAAACTGGACGAATGGTTCAGGACCGTTGAAGTGGGGCGACATTCATGCCATGACCGAAGCGGTACGCAAGATCGCTTTCCGCGATGGCTTTGGCAATGTGCTCGCCGACGGAGCCAATGCCGCAGCCAAGCACTTTGGTCACCCCGAAATTGCCATGACCTCCAAAGGTCAAGGAATCCCAGCCTACGATCCGCGCGGGATGAAGGGCATGGGCTTGGGCTATGCCACCAGCAATCGCGGCGCGTGCCACTTGCGCGCGTACGTCGCTGCCGCTGAATTGGGCGTGATGCCATTTGGTTCACTCAAAGTCGATCCGCTGGCGTGGAAGGGCAAGGGCGACCTGGTGAAAGTCTTCCAAGATATACACGCCTTCTCGGACAGCATGGATCTGTGCAAGTTCAGTGCTTTTGCGATGGGCACAGATGAGTATGCTCAACAGTATTCGGCGATGACCGGCGTGCCCTTCACCACTGAGGATGTTCTGAAGGCCGGCGAACGCATTTACAATTTGGAGCGCTATTACAACAATCAGGCTGGCGTGGGCAAAGGCAGCGATACATTGCCGGAACGCTTCACGAAAGAAGCTTCAACCATGCCCGGCTCCAAAGGTCATGTGTGTGAGTTGGATTCGATGTTGGAGGAATACTACAAGGCTCGCGGCTGGGACAATGGTGTCGTGCCAGAGTCTAAGCTCAAGGAATTGGGCATCCTCTAAAACAAATTTTGGGTGTCACCGCCCTGCTAAGTTAAGTCAAACGGGCGCGCCATTATCTGGCGCGCCCGTTGTGTTTGTTGACATACAAAAAATTATTAGCCTCCAGCCCGCAATGTTTTTTTAGCGAAGCGCTCCAAAAATTCGGTCGCGTGTTGATCCTCTACTTCAATTTCCAAACGCGTCTGCCCCACTTCTAGAGAGCCTAAACGAAAAGGTTCCATCGGTATCAACCGCACGCGCCAATCGGCGGCTTGCACTACGTGCTCGTCAACCAATGTCCCGCCCATCTCTTGCAAATACTCGCTTAACAGCCAGCAAGGGATGCCGCGGATCTCATGCACGAACGTTTGCATCTAACCGCCACCCACTGGCGGAAAGATATTGAGTGTATCTTCCGCTTGCACTACGTAGTTATAGCCGTCATCCAAGTAACAAGCATCACGCCCGTTGACGAAAAAGTGAACGTGAGAATAAATTTCCCCATTGGCATCTAGCATCTGGGAACCCATGTCCGGGAAACGGGTCACAATAACATCCACCAGCTGACGCACGGTTAAATCCTGCTTGAGATCAAACTCAACCGTTTTGCCGCCTACGATAGGCCGAAAAGTTGCGTAGAAATTAATTTTCATAACACTGATCTCCTTACGATTCCATATATGATCTCTGTGTAAGGGCGGGGCTTGCCCCCGCCCAATCGGGCAACCGCAAGACTTGCCCCGCCTAATCGGGCAACCGCAAG
>CAKKQG010000458.1:0-1421 GCA_919901875.1 Anaerolineales bacterium | reverse complement strand
CCCCGCCCAATCGGGCAACCGCAAGACTTGCCCCGCCTAATCGGGCAACCGCAAGGGTTGCCCCTACGGGCATTGGATCAAACCCTGCGCCCACAAACAGCCGCCACAGGCTGGGAACACATTACCCATACAATCTTCTTCATTCGCCTCAGACAGATCGCACCCGCCGCAAAAGGTGCAGGGAGCAAAGGCAAAACTCTGCACGCGCTCGCGATAAGCCATATAAGCCGGGTCTTCCCACAAATCACTCACGCTGCGTAGACGGACATTACCAATCACATGCTTGCGCGATTGGCGTACCTTATTATGCAAGTAACTGTAATGCGTATGCAACAAGGGCAAGCAGGGGCTCACCCCGCCGTCCCAGCCAATAGACATGGAACCGCTTTCAATAAAATTACACACGTCCCCCGCCCCGCCCAAATTGTTGCCGGCAAACGTCACGTTATAGCCGCTGTTCAGGGCTTGATAAAACGCTTCACGGGTCACATCGTTGATATCCATCTTGGGCAAATTTAAACGCGGGACCCACTTGGAGGGCATCATATACGCCAAATTGCGGATCGTGCCCGTATACAACATTTCCTCTTTCAGCGGCTCGGTGCAAGGCAGCACATTGCTCACCGAAAAATTCGACGCCTTCAACCTTTGCCCTATCTTTAACACCTCTGGCAAATCGTTGATGTTGCGCTTCATCGCCACAAAGGCAATGCCGATCTCCGGTGTGGGGAAGTGACTCGGCTTCCGCATCCGTTGGAACCGCTCCAGATTCTCGATCACCTTAGGCAGTTCGGCGCCCAGGCGCACGTCGGCATAACTTTCAGGAGTCGCGCCATCAATCGAAACCCATAGCTGATCGAGTCCGGAATCGATCAGCTGCCGCGCGCGTTCTTCCGTCAACAACGTGGCATTGCTAATCATCTCGACGCGTGTGCCAACTTCTTTTTTGATTCGCGCGATCCATTCGATTGTGCGCGGATGAAACAACGGCTCGCCGATGCCGCCGAAAAACACTGTGGGCAGTGGCGAGAGTTCACGCAGGCCGGCCACGATGCGCTCAAAAGTTTCAAGAGTCATCTTACCCATCTTCTCGTCCCAAGCGTTACGCAAACAAGTGACGCACTCGATGTTGCAGTGATCGGTTGGCTCGATGTAAACCTTGGCGAGATGATTCACCGAGCGATGCAGGCGGACAAAATTTTTGCCTTCGTCGAAGCGCACCTTTGAGCCGGGCGTTAACCCGTAGCGCGCCGCCACTTCAGGCGGCAGCCTCAATCGCCCTTCATCATCTACCTCTGCCCAATCGGTGGTTGACTTTGCTGTGATCATATCGTCTAAACTTTCGACTGGACTTACGCAAAACACGTCAGCGTCATTGCGAGTAACCCATCCAGCGGTGGCTGACCCGCAGGTGGGAGAAA
>CAKKQG010000457.1 GCA_919901875.1 Anaerolineales bacterium | reverse complement strand
AAACGATGTTAAAGAAGAAGTGACGAAGCTGCGCGCCAAAGGCATTGTCCCCGGCCTCGCTACTGTGTTAGTGGGCGCCCGCCCGGACAGTATGAGTTACGTTACCGCCAAGCGGCAGGCATGTGCCGAATTGGGCATCGAGTCATTTCCGAACGAGTTACCTGAAACGGTTTCTCAAGCGGATGTACTTGCCTTAGTTAATAAACTGAGCGCGGATCCAAAAGTGAACGGCATTCTTGTTCAGTTGCCATTGCCCAAGCACATTGACGAAGAAAGCATTCTCAATGCCGTCAACATCAACAAAGACGTGGATGGTTTCCATCCGATCAACGTCGGCAAGTTGGGGATGAAAGGCCGCCAGCCGTTGTTCGCGCCTTGCACACCGGCCGGCGTGATCGAATTATTAGATCGCATCGGCGCAACGATCAGTGGCAGCCGCGCCGTCGTGCTAGGGCGGAGTAACATCGTCGGCTTACCCGTGTCGCTGTTGCTCTTGGGTCGTGATGCCACGGTGACGATCTGCCACAGCCGCACCAAAGATTTAGCCTCTGTTGTGCGCCAAGCCGATATTTTGGTGGCGGCAATCGGCAAGCCAAAGTTTGTCACGGCGGATATGGTGAAGCCCGGCGCATATGTAATTGACGTGGGCGTGAACAGCCTACCTGTTTTAAATGCCGACGGGTCACCTGTCATCAGTGAGAAAACCGGCAAACCCAGAACCAAACTCGTGGGTGACGTTGACTTTGACGCGGTGAAAGAAGTTGCGGCGGCGATCACGCCCGTGCCGGGCGGCGTCGGTCCCATGACCATCGCCATGCTAATGAAGAACACGTTACGCAGCGCGAAGGCGGCGCATGGGATAACGTAACATAAAAAACTTTACCAACACAAAGCGAAGCCGCCCCACTTGTGGGCGGCTAAACATGTGTGGTCTAAAACCCGCGTAGGCGGGTTTTGCCTTGTGTTGCCGCGATTTCAATCGCTTGAGCAACTTTGCAACAACCGTGCGGTTGAGTAGTTGCGTTGCCGGTTGCCAACGCCTCAAAACCATTTACAATAGACTTCATGGTTGTCGGCGCAAAGAGTGATCTCAACGAAAATCCTTTGGCGTGGCTGCGTAATCGCTGGGGCGTTGTCGGCGGTGCAGCAATCCTCTACACGATCCTCTACGCTCTATGGACGTATTTTCATTGGGGGAATTCCAGATTCAACCCGCTCATTGCCAACCTCGCTTTCTTCCCTATCACCTTCTTCACCCTCATCGCCTCGTGGCGCGTCTATGTAGACAAGGCACTTAATTCACGCATTCGTCGCGCCTGGTTTCTCTTCAGCCTGAGTGTTTTTCTACAAATCGTCGGCGACGTTGTCGCTTTTTACGAAGACACCATTCTTCAACTTAACATTCCCTACTTCCTCTCAGACATCTTCTATCTCGCCTTTTATCCATTTGTCTTGTGGGGACTCTTGACTCTGCCCGGCGTGTCATTAGATCGCAAGGGCTGGTTGCGATTCGCCCTCGATCTAGTCTTGGTGATGATCGCCGCGTGGATGATGGTCTGGTATTTCATCATCGTGCCGGCGGTCAACATCCAAAATGATCTCATCGCTCCATTGATCGCCGCCTCGTATCCGGTCAGCAATTTAGTGGTGTTGGGTGGGGTCATCTCGTTACTCTCGCGCGGCAGGCGGCAAAACACAATGGTGCGCCCATCGCTCTTAATCTTCCTCGCCGGTCTGTTATGTTTTGTCGCCGCGAATCTTCTCGATACTTACTTTACCGTGAGAGATGTGGAGACGCGCGGCACATGGATCGGTGTGGGATGGTTGATGGCGTATATCTTCTTCGCCCTAGCCGCCATCCGCCAACGTTCACCGCTCTCCACCTCGTATGCCGACTCGCTCGTCTCGCAGCTGTTAGACATTTTACCGATGGTGCTGCCCTTCGCCGCTATTGGTATGGGCTACGGACTGGTGATCTTTGTCGCGCGGTCTAATCTGACCTTTGACAATAGCGATGTGCGCGGCGTGTTCTTCGGGGCGGCAGTGCTTACAGTTTTTGTGGTCGCCCGCCAGATCATCACCTTGCGCGATAACCTTCACTTGAATGACGAACTGCGCCAGTTCTCGGAGACTCTCGAACAGCGGGTAGCGCAGCGCACACAAGAACTCCAGCAATCACAAGAAGCCTTGTTGGCCTCGGAGAAGATGGCGATCATCGGCACGTTGGCGGCGGGCGTGGCGCACGAGATCAGCAATCCATTGAGCGCGATCATTACCTCGAGTGAGCATTTGGAATCAGAACTGAATGTGAAACGACTCAGCCTTGAAACACTGGGTGACTATTTAGCGGTGATTACCCGCTCGGCTTCTCATGCCATGCACATCGCTCAAGCGTTGCGCAACCAATCGCGCGGGCGCACCCCCGAACTTGTTTCGCAAAAAATCTCCGATGTGTTGAGCGAAGCCTTGATGTTGATGGAGGGTCAGATCAAACGCTGGAATCGTGTCAAGGTAGTTAAAGAGATCGATCCTGACCTGCCGCCCGTCTTATGTGATCGCAACCAGATCGCCCAAGTAGTTTTTAATTTGCTCAACAACGCGCGCGATGCCATGCCGCAGGGCGGCGCGGTGAAACTGCGCGCATGGCACGACGGGGCTCACGTCAGGATCGAAGTTTCAGATCAGGGTGTCGGCATCCCCCCGGAAATGATCGAGGATCTCTTCAAAACATTCTTCACCACCAAACCTATCGGTAAGGGAACGGGGTTGGGGTTGTCTATCGTCAGAGAAATCGTTCAGAATCACAAAGGGACAATTGATGTCAAGAGTGATGGCGCGGGTAAAGGCGCAACGTTTGTAGTGACGTTGCCGATTGCAACATAACATCGTAGGGGCAACCCTTGCGGTTGCCCTCATCGGGCAAGGGCGAGCCTTGCCCCTACGATGATTAATGAAAGGAACAACATCATGATCAAGAAAGCAGTACAAGAGGCGTTCAACGAACAGATCAAGAACGAGATTTATTCGGCGTATCTCTATCTCTCAATGAACGCCCACTTCACCTCGGTGAACCTCAACGGGTTTGCTAATTGGATGCGCGTGCAATCCGGCGAAGAATGGCTGCACGCCATGAAGCTGTACGATTTTTTGCTGGATCGCGGCGGCAAAGCGATTCTGCAAGCGATACCGCAGCCGCCCACGGATTTCAAATCGCCGTTGGAGATCATGCAGCAGGTGTACGAGCATGAGCAGCACGTCACCGAATCGATTCACAAGTTGTATGAAGTGGCGACGAAAGAAGCCGACTACCCGGCTCAAGTGATGCTGCACTGGTTTATCAACGAGCAAGTGGAAGAAGAGAAGAACGCCAGTGAGATCGTCGAGCGGCTCAAAATTTTCGGCGACAACCCGACGGCGTTGTTTGAGATCGATCAAGAATTAAAAACGCGCGTCGCCGCTCCGGCGGGCGCAGCGGCAGCTGCATAATAGAAGTAGAGACGACCCGTTGGGTCGTCTCTTTTTTTCCTCACCCCCAACCCCTCTCCCGAAAATGAAACCCCAAGGCATTTTCGGGAGAGGGGAGTAGAAAATTTTTAACCGAAAAGAATCATCCCC
>CAKKQG010000456.1 GCA_919901875.1 Anaerolineales bacterium | reverse complement strand
CATGGCATATAGCGAATGGCGCATGGCATATAGCGAATGGCGCATCACGCATCACGCAATCTGCCATCGGCTATCTGCCATCTGCTATCTGCTATCTGCCATCTGCCATCGGCTATTTTGCGTCCCACGCTTCGGCGTTCCAGAACATCTCCTCTGCCCCAAACGGCGCAGGAATGAAACGCTCGCCGAAGCCGTAGACGTTTGCCCGCGCATATAACGGAATGAGCAGCGCATTGTCGTAAAGATATTTTTGGATCGCTATCAACGCTTTCTTGCGCGTGGCGATGTCGGGGGTCGAAGCGTCGGCAAACAATTTGTCGAGTGCGGGATCGCAGTAATGATAAAAGTTTGTGCCGTTGCGGTTATCTTTGCTCGGCACCGAGTCACAGCGCCAATCGGGCGCGAGGTATTCGGGATAGCTCAAGCCTGCCATATCAAATTTGCCCATCATCAAGTTAGAGGCTTCGGAGTATGACCCATAGAGTGCCTGCGCGTTGGAGAATGATGGCAGCACGTCAACGCCGATCTGAATCAAATCTTTTTGAATCAATCGGACGATCTCTTGCCGCATCACTTTCGTGGATACTTCAAGTTTGAAAGAGAGTTTCACTTCTTTGCCACCACACCGCCCCGAACGCACCGCGCCTTCGGAAACAGGTTTATAGCCCGCTTCGTCTAACAATTTCTTTGCCGATTCGGGATTATAAGTTTCGGCTTTGAGCGAAGTGTTCGTCCACATCGAATTGCCCCACAGCGAAGCGGGGATGATCGTCTTACCGGCAAAATACTTATCCACAATTGCCTGACGATTGATACCAAGAAGGATCGCCCTCCGCACCTTCACCTCTTGAAATGGACAGAAGCCATCCTCATCCGATTTGCCTTTGTTGTTCACACCTTTGGTCGTGCTGAGATTAAAAAAATAATGTTCGTAAGCGGTTGACGGCACCACCTGAATCTTTACTTTGTCCGCCTTCGCCACTTCGGGGATATCCGTTTCAAAAAAATCGGCATACCAGTCAATCTCGCCTGCTTGTAACGCTTTCAACGCCGACGCGCTGTCGGCGAAAAAACGAATCTCGATCTTATCGAGTTTGGGTTTGCCTTTATAAAAGTTTGTGTTGGCTGAGAGTGTCAACGACCCTCCTGTGCTCCAATCGTCAATCCGAAAGGGTCCCGATGCCAGACGCGGTGATCGGATGGACGGATCTTTTTCTAATGATGTCTTTCCTTTGAAAGCAAGTTCGGAGAGGATTGCGCCACTTGAGTTTGGTCCCACTGTGAACAAGTTCATCCAATCGAGATAGACCGATTTAAATTTGACGACGGCGGTGGAGTTATCAGGCGTCTCAATGCTTTCGACGAGATCGTATCCGGCGCGGCTGGTCGGCGCGTTGCGATCATCCATCATCGCTTGCCAGGTGAACTTCACGTCGCGCGAAGTCAGTGCGCTGCCATCTGACCACACCAAATCTTTTTTTAATTTCCAGGTGATCGTCAAACCATCTTTGGAGATGCCGCCATTTTCAAGTGAAGGGATCGTCTCCGCCAGTTCAGGGACGAGTTCGCCTTTGTCATTCCACTCGGCTAAGCCAACAAGAATCAATTGCGCGATTCGATTCGAGTTCGGCGACTTGGCAAACTGCGGCGTGAGTGAATCGGGTTCTTGAGAAATGCCGCCACGCAAAATTTTCGCTTTCACTTCGGTGGCGGCAGGCGCGGGGGTGGAGGCAGGCGCGATGGTCGGTGAAAGAGTCGGCGGGCGCGTGGCGACGAGGGTGGGTTCGAGTGTGGGCTGCGCGGGCGTGCTGCACGCCGCGATCAACATCGTGACGATCAATATCCATCGTTTCATTTTTTCATCTCCTGATGACGAAGGATACCATAAACAAAACTTCGGAAGTCTCCAAGACTTCCGAAGTTCCTCACGCTGACCCTTTGAGATAAATTCCTTGCGGATCGAGTTCGCGCAGGATATTTAATTCCTCAGGGGATGGCGGCTCCGTTAAATTAACTTGGGTCGCCACTTGCAACTGCCAACCCGTGTTCGCCCGCGCTTCGTCAAGAGTTCGATTCGGGTGAAGCGCGGCGAGAATCAGTTCACCCTGATCATTCGGCTCCAGGATTCCAACGTCGGTGACAACTGCGAAGGGTCCGCCGCCGCGCACGCCCTTCGCCGCGCGCTGCGCGCGTCCGTTTAAAAATCCGGCTGCTGTAATAAAATCGCATCGCTCAGGGAATCTTCTTTTTTGATGCGGGGTGATGATGTAAGTTCGATTCGCCCACGCGGCGATCTCGGCGCTGCCACCCGAACCGGGCAGACGCACTTTTGGTTTTTCATAACTGCCAATCGTTGTGGCGTTGATGTTGCCGTAACGATCAATTTGCGCGCCGCCCAGAAAGCCCACGTCAATCAATCCGCGCTGAAGATAGAAGGCAAAAATTTCATACATCGAACACACGCTCGCCGCGCCCGAGACGAGCGACGGATCGCCAATGGAAAGCGGCAAACGATTCGGCTGCGCGCCGATCACACCTGCTTCGTAGATCATTGTGAGCTTGGGCGCGTGAGTCTTGCGCGCCAAGTTGCACGCCAAGTTCGGCAAGCCCACGCCGACGAACACCACATCGCCATCGCGCAACAATCGCGCGGCGTTGACGGTCATTAGTTCAGAGGGGGAGTAATTCATACTCCGTTAGGCTTGAGACCTAGATTCCGCTTCGTAAGAATCTTCGCGCCAGATTCGCAATACTTCTTCACATCCTGCCACCGCACGTTTTTCTTCATCACCAATTCGCGTGGATCGTTCTCCGCATCGTCAAAGTAGCGCAAGCCGTAAGCGAGGTGCATTGCAAAGCTAGGTCGGTCAAAATATTTTTGCGGGATGAGATCAAATAGCAACTCTAATGGCGCGTCCTCCCGCAAACAATAAATGTCTACAAAGTCACGGCGTGTGCCTCGATCTTTGATCGCCGATAATTTCATCAGCCCAATGTCAACCAAATCAGCAATGGCGATGTTATCCCAATAGATTGGTGAATTCAATAAAGGATGATGCTGATAGATAAAACTAACTTCGACGCCCATGACGGTGGCATAGATCATAGTGTCCGTTTCACTACGAATGATCACCGACTCCAATTTTTGTAGTTGGAGCAGCAGCGCCGCGCGCTCACTAAATCCTAACGGGTTAGTTGATGAAAAGAAATCTAAATCATGCGAAACGCGGTGACCAATTTGTAACGCCAAAGCCGTCCCACCGGCTAAATAGAAGTCAGTGAGAAACGGCAACGACTTAACTGCTTCAAAAGATTGGCGCGTGTTTTGAGGCAAGGCATCCCAGTGAAATGCTAGGCTCATATCTTCTCCCACGGCTGTTTGCGATAACGTTTAATGCCAAAGACCCATCGCCAATATTCAAAATTTTTTCGCGGTAAGCGGCGGTAGCCACATTGCCTTACCCACTTCTCCACGCCACGTTTGCCATAACAGGCTAACACCCAACGCACTTGATCAAGGCTGCCGCGATCCAAGATGCGCTCAATGATCACATTGGCGAATCGTTTGTCGTCCATCGTGCTGAACTCGTATTCGGGAAAAAGCCATGCCGAGTCTATCGGCAAACCGTTAGAGGCAAGAGAAGTTTCAGCGAAGGTTTCCTTTTTCATACACGATTCTCCAAAAACGATTTTATCACTTTCCCCACCTCTTTCGGCTTTTCTAATGGCACGAGATGTCCCGCGCCTTCAATGCTGTGCAATTCCGCATTCGGCAAAATTTTTTTGATCTTCTTCATGCCGACCTCAACCAGTGTATCCGATTGCGCGCCTTGAATTACTAACAAGGGCTGGGTCAACAGATGAAGATTCTGCCACAAGTCGAGGGGCCCCTTGCGATACACTTCGGCTTCCCATTCGGGCGAATAGGTCAACTCCACTTGTCCATCGGGGCGCGGCGCGGTGATCCCTTCAATATATGATCGCAATCCATAATCATCAATCTGTTTAAAAATTTGCGCGCGGCGATAACGCGAGAACATCTCATCCACGCTTTTGAATACGCGCCGTCTGCGCAGAGTATCATTGATCAAGGGAAGCACCCAATGAGTGATCCCTAACTTCTGCGCGACTCTATAGGGGTAAAGCCGCCGCCGTTCTAACAACACCGGATCGATCAACACCACTGCCCGAAAAAATTCCGGGCGACATAGCGCCACTGCCAGCGTGGTCACTGCCCCCAGCGAATGACCGACGCCGATTAAATTTTGATCGCCGCGCTCTTCAAGAAATTCAAGGAGATCGTCGGCGAACTCGCCCCAGTGCGAGATGAAAGGTCGCGCTTCATGCTCGCGCCACAACGGACGAAGGAGCATAGAGAAAACGTGATAACTCGGCGTCAGCGTTTCAATGAGCGGGCGGTATGTGTTTGGAGGGAAACCGTTGGCGTGGGCGAAATGGAGAAGTGAACCGGAACCGCCGAAGTCGATGAAGGGAATCATAGAGGTCGGAAGTCAGAAGTCAGAAATCAGAATCTCTGACCTCCAACCTCTGACCTCCATTTTCAAATTTCTTTCTCTAGTTTTTCCACCACCGTCTTCAACACTTTAATCCTCGCATACAACTTGTCATTCCCCTCCACAATCGTCCACGGCGCATTGCGCGTGCTGGTCTTGAGCAACATATCTTCCACGGCTTGCTCATAATCTTCCCACTTGCCTCTGTTGCGCCAGTCCTCATCGGTTAGCTTCCACGATTTATAACCCGACCCCTCGCGCTCTTTGAATCGCCGCAGCTGTTCTTGCTGTCCGATATGCACCCAAAATTTAAAAATGATCGTGCCGAAATCTACCATCTGTTTTTCAAATTGATTGATCTCGCTATACGATCTCTGCCATGCTTCCGTCGAACAAAAACCTTCGACGCGCTCCACCAACACCCGCCCATACCACGAGCGATCAAACAAGGCGATCTGTCCGGCTTCTGGGAGTCGGCGCCAGAAGCGATAGAGGTAGTGACGCTCTTTATCATCACCTTGCGGCGCGGCAATCGGATGCACCACATAACCGCGCGGATCAAGTTTCTCGGTGAGGCGTTTGATCGCCCCACCCTTGCCCGCCGCGTCCCAACCCTCAAACACCATCACCACCGGACGCTTCTGCGTATACACCTGATAACCGAGCAAGTGCAATTTATTGGGCAAACGATCCAGCTCACGCTCGTATTCGGCGCGAGACAATTTCACTTTGAGATTTAATTTTTCAAGCATGGCGTGCCTCCTTCTTTGGTGATGCCGCCTTTGCCGCTGGCGCGGACTCTCCACCCAACCTTACTTCCAACGCTTTGATAAGCGTCTCGTAAACTTTCAGTCGCGTGAAATAGCGATCATGCGCCTCGACAATCGTCCACGGTGCGTGCGGCGAATCGGTGCGGGCTAACATCTCTTCAACCGCCGCCAGATATTTTTTATACTTCTCATGCTGCGCTTTGTCTTCAACGGTCACTTGCCACTTCGTTAATTTATCGCCCAGCAATTTTTTAAATCGCTTGCCTTGTTCCTTCTCGCTGATGTGCAGCCAAAATTTTAAAATCACCATGCCATCCGCGGTGAGCATTTCTTCAAACTCGGCGATGTCGTTATAAGCGCGTTCCCACTCGCGCCGCTTCACATCTTTATTGACGCGATCAATCAACACGCGCCGATACCACGAGGTATCAAACGCCACCATTTGTCCGCGCGCGGGAAGCTTTAACCAGAAGCGCTGCATCCACGGGTAGCGAGTCTCCGCCGTGCGTGGCGGCGACACCGGCACCACCCGGAATCCGCGCGGGTCGAGTCGTTCGGCGAGGGCATTGATCGTGCTGCCCTTGCCCGCCGCCGCCCAACCCTCAAAGACGATCATCACCGGAATCTTTTTCATAAAGACTTCGTGTTCGAGATCGTATAAGTTCGCCTGCAGTAACGGCAACTGCTTTTTGTATTCGGTCTTGGAAAAAGTTTGATTGAGATCGAGTTGCTCCAACATAGTTTTTAGTTTTAAGTTTTGAGCGTTGAGTAGCTGAACTCACAACTCAAAATTCATCACTTAAAACTCCCCGTAATTCACTTCCCCGCTCATCCGCGGTTTCACCGCCAACCGTGCATGAACCTCCTCGCCTAACTTCTGCCAATACACTTGGCGGTCTTTAATACGATACACCCATTCGTCAAGCCAGCGCCTGATCGATTCGGAATCCGACGACACCTTATCCCATTCCAAATAGAAGGGATTGTCGCGGTCGTAATAACCCTGCGCGTAAGACGGATGGGCGCAATGCGGAACGTGACACACCGCGCTGACGATCATCGAAGGGATGATAGTGCGATTCGGGTCGGCGCGGATGATCTCTTCACGCACAATTTCTTCCGCCGTGATGATGACTCTCTTCGCCGCGAATGCCGCCTCTTTTTGTTCACCGATGATGCCCCATATTTGCGTATTGCCGTTTTCATCCGCTCTTTGGGCGTGGATGATCGCCACATCCGGATTCAAGGCGGGAACAGTGTTTAGCACTTCACCGCCATAAGGATCGATCACCGTTTTATATTTTGGATTCACTTTCATCAGATCATCCGTCGCCACATTCTTCATCGGCAGAAATGGCAACCCTGCCGCGCCCGCCGTGAGTCGTGTGATCATTGCAAAGTGCGAATACTCTTCGTATTCAAGTCGCCCCGCTTCAATTTCAGATCGAATCACGCGCAGAGAACCTACGCCCGGATTCCCAGCATACGAGAAAATAATTTTCTTGGCGCAACCCGCCGCCACCATTTGATCGTAAATAAGATCGGGCGTTGCCCGCGCCAGCGTGAGATTCTTTTTGCCCTGCCGCACAATCTCGTGCGCCGCCGCAAATGGGATGAGATGCGTGAACCCGGCGGCGTAGACGAGATCGGAGTCGTGAACGTGAGTGGAGATGGCGGAGGGGAGAGGAGTTAATTTTGACATGAGA